>QMVM01000203.1 GCA_003661105.1 Methanosarcinales archaeon
ATCAGGAAGAGCGCGGCAGTGCCTACGTTTCTGAGCGCGGTTATCGCCTGCAACTCGATATTGTTCCGGTCATGAAGCGGGCGGTCGAGAAGCCCGGGCGTGTCTATGATCTGATACTGCTTTCCGCCGCGGGAGAAGTGCCCGATGTAGATTCCTTTTGTTGTGAACGGATACGAGGCGATCTCGGGTCTCGCATCGGTCACATACCTCACGAAACTCGATTTTCCGACGTTCGGATACCCGGCAACGACGATCGTCGGCACATCGGAGATGTCAGGCAGTTTCCTGAGGATATTCCGCGCATCATTCAGAAAAGAGAGGTTACCGTCCACCTCGTGCACGATCGAGGAGATCCTTGCATAGCAGGCTTTCCTGAGACGAACCGGGTCGCCGGATCGCATCTTTCGGAGGGTTTCACGCGCAATCAACTGGATCTGGTTACCTGCCCACTGCAGGGACGATAGCGACATCCTGAGTTCGTCGATTCCGACGAGAATGTCTGTTAATTCGGAGTAAAACGGGGACAATTCGTCAAAGTTCGGAAAATCGTGCACCGTTTTCAGAAGGCGGTCCGATAGGATCTCTGTTGACGCCCGGACCATCGTTCGCTGGACTTCAATTGTCCGCTTCTTCGCTGTAGCGGAACGCAGGGCACGCCTGAATGCGAGGTCGATGAGTTCGTCCGCGGTTGGGACTGTGCGCAATTTTTCGTAGATCATGATAGTATACAGTCGGGGGAGTGGTTAAGACTCGCGATTCACCGGATGCTGTTATCACAACAATCCCATCAGATCGTCCGGAGAGGTGCAAACAGGTGCTGAACCTTTCAGAGGTGCCGATACGGAGGACTTTCCATTCTTCGCGTCTTGGCGTTCCGGTTTAACGAGAAAGGCGCAAAGGCGAGAGAGATGCAAAGGTATGGGGGATTGTTCACGTTGTCGATTTTGAGTTTTTAAGCCGGTTTTCAGATGAGGGATCCGTTTTATTTAAGTTTATATGGCTGAATCGACTTGTTTTGGAGGTTACTTGTGAACGACATATTTTTAGGTTCAGAGCTTTAACTGGTCTTTGGTGATTCCTATGGGAATAAAAGCTAAAACGAAGATTTCGGAGAAATATCAGAATGCGGTTGATGAATTTGCGAGAAGGGCGCTTGAGAAGTGATGAAATCGCATAGATAGCATCGTTTTGTTCGGATCTGTAGCAAAAGGGGAAGCCAGAGAAGATTCCGATATTGATGTTCTGGTCGTCTGGCGTGGGGATGAATCAGATGGTTGGAGGTCTATGACCGGACTGTCGTTTGATGTGCTTCTGGATGTGAGAGAGTACATCTCTGTAAAAGTAATTGGTTTAAAGGATTTGGGGCTGAAAACCCCGTTTATGAGGAACGTGTTGAGGGAGGGTATAAAAATTGTATGAAACGATTTTTTCACAAAAAATCGAGTAAAAACTGCCCTTCGGGTGAGGGCTGGCGATATACTCTTTTGTAAATGAAAATAATATGTGTACTATAAAAAATATACTCATCATAAATGCACCACAATCACCCCAAAATCCGCGCAACCGCCTCCTCGAAGCCCAGCATCTCCTGCGCTCCTGTCCGCATGTCCCGCAGCGTGACCATGCCAGCCTCAACCTCCTGCGTTCCGCCATGCCGCGCTATTCTGGCATCGGGACGCATACAGCGTTTCATATCACCGCGAGATCGTAAATTCTAATCAACGCAAGACCTTCTTTAATACCGTCTTCGGTGCCAATTTCAAATTTATCCCCATATTTGACAGGATTATTTGTATATCTCCAGTTTACCGTGCTTACATCACCCTGATTCCAGTAAACCCCAGTCGGCCAATTCTCAAGAATGCTGCACCTAAAGAAGACCACTGCGCCAAAAACAGGACAACCCCACTGTTTTGATGCTCCAGCAAGACCATGTTTGGCAAAGTATGAAGCACCTGAGGAGCCTTCACCTACCGGATAGACGGAATGCACCAGATTCAAAACAACATCCACATCTGGATTGGAAAGATATTTGTGTCGTAGCCCATAGGTGTCGTAGCATACGCACATATAATATTTAACACCATTCAACTCAAAAATGCGGGATTTACTGTCTTCTTCGGACAGGTAATCATCTGCAAGTTTGATATGCCCCCTTTCCTGCGGTGCTGGATGGAACTTTCGCCCTATAGCAATTATACCATCCCTATCAACAGCTAATCCGATCTGATCTACGGCATAATTACCCGCTATATGTATATTTAGCTTTCCATCCTCCTCTTTGGCTTGTAGGTCCTGGGTTCTGCCATCACTGATCCTTAGGGTCGCTTTCTCTCCCACATCGATCGTTATTTCGACTGAGTTTCCATCTTTGGAGATATGTATGGTTTTGCCATCATCGGATTTGTGAATCTCTGCATCGTTCACCCAGTCAATATCATAATCGTCCGTAAAGTGCCTTAAGAGCCCTTCGCTGTCGTTCCCTGGGACATTATCCCAGCTAAACATATACCCCACACTACCATCTGTGCCAATGCAAACAATGATGTGCGCCTCCACGCCTTCAAGAATGTCTCTCATCTGCTCTTCAACCCACTTGTACATCTTACGTGGCTCTTTTTCATAGTTGTAAAACCACCCACCCGGAAATAAAATAACCCCATCTCCAGATGTTTCTTTTGCAATATGATCTACAATGGTGCGCAATTCCCCCATCCGATCATCATTTGAGTAGTCTTTGTCAATATCTGATTGAAGAACAACCGTTGCAACCCAGCCATTCAAGTCTTTTCTTCTGCTTTCGATAATATTCTTGAATTTTGCAACGTCATCAGAATTATCCGGATTTAGGCTGCACCACTGCATCTCCTTCGAATAAAGCCTGACTGTAGGTTTTAAATTCCCGGTTAACTCTGGCAGAAAATCTCTTAACGTATCATACCACGCTCGCTGTTCGTCCCTGTAATACGGGTCGTTATCCTTTGCTCTGGTTTTATCGCAAGTAAAAGCCCATCGCCCCAACGAAAAACCCGATTTGGATTTGTATGGATAGCTCAAGAGAGCTATTTTCCGCGGAATTGTGAAATGTTGAGATTCATCAAATTCCACAACAAATCCCGGATTAGGAACAAAATAATCACAGTTCGGAAGCGTGTCGGTATAAACAAAGTTTTTATTCCCTCGATAATTCTGAAGATTTGTAAATATTCTTTTGAGATCTTCATAATGCGGCGTATCTCTGAAGTTTTCTGGGTTTGTTCCGGTATTAAGTTTATAATTTGGTTTTACATCCCCATAAATCTTCTCAAGCATTCTTTTGACAGTATCTTTGCAGTCAGGACATCTTTCATTATGATGTTCCGTTTGCACCACCTCATCAGAATGTCCGTTTGGGGGTGGCACTGGCTCAGACTGCGGCTTTGCAGCCGGGTCTCTTGATGGGGATGCCTCCATGATATCAAATCCCAGTCTTTTCAAAAAGCTATTCGTTTCCTGCCCACCATTAAAACTCGAAGAATCGAGTTCCGCACCATTAGCAAACTTATTGGCTAACGATACCACATACTTCGGTGGATATCGCTTCCCCTCACACTCAAGGAAAAACTTTTTCGAGTTCCTGCCGGCAGGTACCCCCTCTGAATCGATCTTCTGCACAGCCTCAATGATATGCCCCCTTTCGATAGTTGATGGTATCATTTGTCAAAACTCCTCCCAACACCACGATAGATGGTAATAACATATGTGAATAACACATCATAAATGCACCACAATCACCCAACAATCCGCGCAACCGCCTCCTCGAAGCCCAGCATCTCCTGCGCTCCTGTCCGCATGTCCCGCAGCGTGACCATGCCAGCCTCAACCTCCTTCGTGCCGACGATCACAGCGTAATCCGCACCGATCGCATCGGCATGTTTCAGTTGCTGCCCGAATTTCCTGCCGCTGATATCGATCGTGGTGCGCACGCCCGCGTCATCCCGCAGCCTGCTTGCAACCCGGATTGCGTCCTCTGCCACATCCGGCAGAAAGACAACCGCTACCCGCGGCTCACGCGGCGGCTCGATTTTGCAGACCTCAAGCACCCGGTCAAAGCCGATTCCAAAGCCGCACGATGGCGTCTCGCTGCCGCCGAAGAGCTGCGCAAGCCTGTACGTGCCGCCGCCGCAGATCTGGTTCTGTGCGCCAAGCCCTGCTGTGTACATCTCAAAGACCATGCCAGTGTAGTAGTCAAGCCCTCTCACGATTCCGAAATCGACCTCGTAACGGGTGCCGTAGTGATCCAGTACAGCGAGGGTCGCCTGAAGCTCTTCGAGCGGCTGCGCATCATCGGTGATCGATCTGGCTTCATCGATATCCGCATCGAGAAGTGCTGGCAGACGATCCCGCA
>QMVM01000204.1 GCA_003661105.1 Methanosarcinales archaeon
AACTACCATAATAGAGAACTATAGGTATGAAAAGTGGTTTACACCGCTAATCTGTGTCCATCTGCGTTAATCTGTGGCTGATACTATTTTAGCCACAGATTAACATCGATTTCACTGATTACACCCACACAATAATACCCGTATCTGTCGGGTTGGCGCCATGTTTTCAACCGACCAGAATAAATTAAAAAGTCTCCTTTTGTCGCAGCGCGGCACCCACCAAAACTAAAACCCCACTCCATCATAAGCAAATACCTGCTGCCGGCAGTTCCGCACACGCCAACATTTACATCGATACCGCCCACACATATACCGATGTCGGATATACCAGACGATCCTATCGAGATCCTGGTGCGCCTCGCAAAGGATAACGAGATCGACCCATGGAATATCAATATCATCGAGGTTGCAGACAAATTCTTAGAGCAACTCGAGAGCCACCGCTCTGATATACGCTACTTCGGGCGGACGCTGCATTATGCTGCGATCCTTCTCCGAATGAAGGCTGACGCCATAATCAATGAAAAGGAGGGCGAAACGGAGGAGAAAGAGGATATTGACCATTTCGATATCGAGGAATATCCGATACCCGAGCCACAGATACGCAGACGGTCGAAACGACCTGTAACGCTTGATGAGTTGATCACCGAGCTAAAAAAGGCTGAAAAGGTCGAGATCCGGAGGGTAGCGCGGAGCAAAGAGAAAGGAGAGAAGCCGATCCTGCCAGTCGGTGACATCTTAAGCGTCGCACATGAAGAGAAGATCGAGGAGAACATCTCGAAGTTGAATGCGATCTTAAATGAAAAATTTAAACAGAAGGACATTATAACACTTAGGGAGTTGCTGGATCACAATACTGATAAGATCATCACATACATATCGTTACTGTTTATGGCAACAAGGAAAGAGATATGGCTGGAACAACCGGAATTGTTTGGCGAACTCTACATCACAAGGGGAAAACCTGATGTATGACGTGATCGTAGTCGGCGGCGGGATCAGCGGGCTATTGTCCGCGCTTGCGCTTGGTAAGCATGGGAAGAAAGTACTCGTTCTCGAAAAAAGCGATCATCCCGGAGGAAATTGCAACAGTTACCGTGTCGATGATTTCTGGGTCGATACAGGTCCTCATGCGATAACGCATCTGCAAAAAGGTCCGCTTCGGGTGTTGATAGATAAATATTTTGATTATACTCCGGTCTTTGTGGATTACGGCTCCTACTATGTCAGAACCGCAGATGGGATCAAAACGGTACCGTCGAACCTGCGTGAATTCGCTACATTCGATGCGCTCCCGAGAATGGATCGGCTAATGCTCTCGCAGGCGATTACCAAGGCACTGACGTTAGCCACCTTCGGAACCGACATGTCAAAAGAGTCCGTGTATTCGTGCCTGCCGCACCACCTATCAGATGATACGTACAGTTTCGTCAATACAATCTCGTATTTCCTGTCAGGAAAATCGATGAAGGAGACCTCGGTATATCGCATCCTATATGGTAGCAGTTTTGTGAGGAACAGCGCAATCTACGAGGGCGAGCACCAGACCATCACAGATCAACTGGTAGGACAGATAACAAACATAACAGGTCTTGGAAGGCTGGTAACCAACAAAACGTCTTATGCGCAGGCGTATCCGAGCGGGGGGCTTAAGACGCTGCTTGGTTCCGTGTTGTACTCGCTTCCTGATAACGTCGAGGTCAGGACGGGTGAACGGGTTGGAAGTATCCTCACAGAGGGGGGGAAAGCATCCGGCGTATCCACTGATGACGAGTCTTACGATGCGGAAATAGTCGTCCACTCAGGGTTTGCAAAGGATTTCCCGGGGCTGATCACTGATCTCCCTGTCGATTACCGCGCCCTTCTCGGAAGGATCGATCAGGCAAAGAGCCTCTGCATCTGGCTCGGGCTCTCGCAGAAGATGAAGGAATTTGATTATACCGGGTCTGAGGTCTGGTTTAAGGAGAAAGCATACTGGGCTATGCCGATTAGTAATTATTCGCAGGGAATCGCTCCCAAGGGCAAACAACTCGTTGGTTTCATGTTCGTTGTAGAGGATAGCGTGAAATCCGAGAGAGACCGGGCATGGGCGACGATACATAGTGTATTTCCGGAGATTGAAAAGCATATAGAGATGGTTCATTATCAAGTAACGACCCCTGAAAAGGCTGCTGTGAGCATCGACGGCTACATCCCTGACGTGCGGACGCCTGTTCCGAACCTGTATCTCGTCGGGACGGATGCTGCCGCCGAGAGCATGGGCATCACGAGAGCAGCATACTCGGTGCTCGATCTCTTGAAGTGCATGAGGGCGGATGGACATCTGGAACCTGTGTGAATCATGACGCCAGCAACCAACCCAATCATCTTCGCGATATCGAGGATCGAGAATATGATGTATCAGGTGACGTTTGATCCTTCCAAAGGCAGCGGCGTGATCGCAGCCAATGTATCGATAATCAGGGATTCCGATCTTAACGATGCGCTCCTCATATTCAAAGGTGTGATGAAGAGCGGTCTTGGGGTCGGATCGTATATCCGGGCGATCCGGGATCAGGAATCGTTTGGGAATATCCGGCTGGGGCGTCGCGAATGCGCAATCATAACACCGTGCAGCATCACGATCGACAGCGTCCTGCTAAAGAGCGGAGTTTCCGTGCGACCTATATTCGGGGGTATTGTACAGATCAAAAAAGGAGTTCCTGTGCGGTTTACCGACATCCTGACTTACGATAGTACGACGATCGATCCGATCGATGCGCTCATGTCGCAGGAACTGACATCGGTGACAGATGTCGGCTCCACAGGGTCTGGCAAGATCCTCGCAAACGTGAGGGTCGTGCCGATGCATGCACGCGAGAGGGTCGAGGGGGTGCTTGAGACCCTGAAATCGGCTAACTTCGACAGCATCTTATTTGTGGGCGAACCGAACACCGAGGTACTTGGCGTCCCGATCGAACGTGATCACATCGGCATCGTTGCGATCGGCGGGACGAACCCGATGGCAGCGGTGCAGGAGCAGGGCATCCCGATCCGAACACAAGCGCTCTCGGAACTGATCGACATCGATGAGATGGAGATGGTGTGAGCCGTTTTAAGTATCCGTTCGATGTCGTAGTATTAGTATCCACACCACATGAAATGAGTTAATACTCCACCGCCCCTGACACATCTGCTTTAAACTTCTCTATAAGATCGGTAAAATCATCTTGGAGATCTGGAATAAATTCATTTGAAGGAAGTGATTTCAATTCTTCTTCGTCAACCCATTTGATTTCCGAGTGGTTCTTAGATTCGGGAATGCCGCCCCTATATATACACAAGAATTTTATTCCGGGTATCAACGGTTCATTGGGCTCTATTATTTCATAAAATTTATGGATTGGCTCTACCACATCAACATCTATGTGCAGTTCCAAACGAAAGTGTCTTTTCACTCCTTCTATGAAAGATTCCGAGTATGCAAGTTGACCCCCACACCCCTCATACAGTCCCGGAAACAACTTTCTGTTCGGACTTCTTCTTGCTATTAATGCCTCTGTCTTGCCTTCCTCAATCTTTATACACAAACCTGCAACATGAACCTCTGGCGCTTCTCGTATTTTTTCTCTTGGAATGAATTGAGTAGATATCTCAGGGGTTGCCCAAACATTAACATCATCAACTATTCCTTCAAGTTTTCTAATCTGTTTAACAAAATTATATTGTGAGCTCTGTGGCAAATTTGGAAAATCGTCTCCATCTATAACTATGCCGAATGGTCTGGCAATGCCACATAACCGGGCGCATTTGTTAATATTTGCGCCAATGAAATCATCGTCATCCAGCGTTTTGACAATACCCCTCACTAAACCCCATCCCAAACGAAGTTCTGTGCCGTATCCGCGCAATTCAGAAAAAACATTACATAATTCGCTAAATTCATCCTCCACATGTTTGATTTTATCCAAATTTTCTGCCAATATCTCCACTAAGAATTCACTTGTAACATCGCTTTCTATTTTTTTAACTATCATCGCCCCATCGCCAAGTCTTTTCAGGTAAGTATCCGGGAAATGTTCATCAAGAATCTTATAAAACTTATTAACAAATTCATCAATATACTGGAAAGCTTCTATACCCTCCGACCATCTTGTAAAACCTCTAATGTCTGCAAAAACTACTATCACAGGTGTTCCCATATTTCCTCCATATATGTATGTACGTATATATATCTTATGAATCGCGTACATAAATCTATCGATAGAACCATTTTGAAGTTAAATACAGTGTTTTGTCTGCGCCTAACCATGAGTCGGTCTGTTCTGTGTCTGATCGCCACCCCACCTTCCTGCACGCACCCTAACCACTATACCCCCGAACCCATCGGGTGCC
>QMVM01000205.1 GCA_003661105.1 Methanosarcinales archaeon
CTTGATCTCGGTGCGCTCTTCGTTGTAAGGAGACGCTATCGCGAGAATAAGGAGTAATAAGATGAGTAACTGGATCAGAAATAGCGGATCCTTGATGATCTTCCGGATTGCCCGTGCAATTTTATTCTGTTTCTCTGTTATCTGCGCGATGAACATGACCGATGGAATCAAAATGTCCTTTGCCTTCGGTTTCAGCAGATACACAATGATCAGCGGAATAACGCTTAAGAAAAACGCCCATATCGCCAGTTGGAGATTTGCAAAGAGCATTTGGCTATACCGCCTCAATTATATGAATTTGTTTACTGTTTGCGTGCCGCATAGTTGCAGAGTCCCATTTACAGAGTTATAGACTCCTTTCGTCGGGATGTAGATAAAAACATCGTTTCGGTGAGGGTGCCCAGATCTTTTGGTGTCCGGGGCTGGTTTTGGGTAGAGTGCCAACACCGCTTGCCCGGATCGACAGCCCCATGATCAATAACCTTATGTCTCATAACCCTGATACGAAACGTGGTGATTCACCATGAGTGATGTAAAGATTGGATTTGTGAAACTTGGGAATCTTGGTATGTCCCAGGTTATTGACCTGATTCTTGATGAGATTGCAGCAAGACAGGGGATCGCGGTGCGGACGCTTGGTACCGGTGCAAAGATGGGTGCGGACGAAGCGGCAGACACTAAAGCTCTTATCGAACACTGGGACCCTGACTTTGTGGTCATGATCAGCCCGAACGCGGGCGCGCCCGGACCAACCGCAGCGAGGGAGGTATACAAGGATACGCCGACGATCATCGTCTCTGACGGACCTGACAAGAAGGATGCACGTCTGGCGCTGAAAGAGGCTGGTTTTGGATCGATCATCTTGAAGGTCGACCCGCTGATCGGTGCGAAGAGAGAGTTCCTTGACCCGACCGAGATGGCGTCGTTTAACTCGGATGCGATGAAGGTTCTGTCCGCATGTGGGCCGGTACGCCTCATCCAGGAGGAGTTTGACAAGGTGATCGATCAGGTTGCAGCCGGAAAGTCCGGAAAGGACCTTGAACTGCCGTATATCCTTGCAACACCTGATAAGTGCGTTGAGCGTGGATGCTTCGAGAACCCGTATGCGAAGGCGAAAGCCCTTGCAGCGCTTCACATGGCAAACACGGTTGCAGCGATCAACTTCCCTGCATGCTTCATGTTAAAGGAAGTCGAGAAAGTATCGCTGGTTGCTGCGGCCGGTCATGAGATGATGGGTGCTGCTGCGGTTCTTGCAAGGGAAGCGCGTGAGATCGAGAAATCGAACGACACGCTGTTCCGCCAGCCACATGCAAAGGCAGGCAACCTGCTGACGAAGACCAAGCTCTACGATAAACCGGCGTAAGGTGCAACAAGCACCTTTCTTTTTTTATATACTTAGATAGTTTTTAGCGGCTCTCGTATTTTTTGCGGACAACTGCATCCCGGTCGCCTCTATTTACGGTTCTGGGCACAATCGAATTATTCAGTGAAAACACTCGGATTTTTAGACCGTGCCCGGTTCTGCTTATTGCGGGTCGTTTGGTTTAGCGGGTGCGGAAGCTATTTATGAGATAAGGTTGACGTAACATGTAATCGTTTGGGGGATGATTGGTGTGAATAGAAGAATTCGTGTGATTGGAACCTATATTGTTTTGCGAGCGGTGCTTATCGCTTGCGCGCCGGCTGACGATGTACCTGCCGTATGCGGGGAGGCGACATGACCTGGCGACTGTTGCCTGTGCTGGTGGTCGCAGCAGTGCTTGCATGCGTGGGCACTGGTATGGGCATGGACGCGGGTGCAGGTGCGGGCGTGCTTGAGTTTGATGGTGAGGTTGTGCAACTGACAGGTGCGCAAACCGGGGATAGTATCTGGAATAAATCTAACTTCGGTGGATTCTGCTATAATCTGAGCGATGATGCTTGCGTTGGTACGGAAGCGCTGACGATTGCGGCTTACACTCTGGAAGGGCCGGATATCGACCGGACTATCGACGAGAACTGCCTCATCTACACCACATATCCAATATGGCACGAATACGAACTTTACAGGAATCTTGGGTTGACTGTGGGTGGAAACTCTACCTACTGGGTCGAGTTCTGGATGGGTGAGGAATGTATAGCCATCAACCAGAGCGCCAACAGCCCCGCAAAACTACTGGTCGAGTGGGACAGCACCAATACCAGAACCATTGCAACAGGGGAAGAGTGGGATCTTGGTATGGGGTATACCCTCAATGCAGTCGGTATCGATCACCGCAGCGACAAAGTGTTGCTCTCGCTAAAAAAGAACGGAATGGAACTTGACGACATGATAATCGATGTCAGCGGTTCCGATCTACAAGATCGGGTGTGTACCTACACCGCAAATGTATCGGGAGTGCCCGACACTCCGGTATTTTCATGTTACGTCTCCGCAGTCTTCCGCGGAACACGCTCCAACATGGTACAGGTAAAATATGTTTTCCTGATCGATGATACTGTGACCGGAATCCATGCCGGAGACGACTATGGTGTGATGGAGGTGAAGACCATAAGTTCGTCCGGTATCACCCTTAAGAACGATGTACCGATCGATCTGACCTCAAACACGACCACACCGATCATAGGTAACCTATCCTTCAAAACGACTGGTAACACAAGTGCGGTAGAATTCTATCCGCACTTGATCCGGGAAGAGCCCCCCATACACTCTGGCGGAGGTGGGTTTGTACTGGATAACTACTGGATCGATTCCTCCTGGAATCTATCTGAAAATTATTCCATCGCGGCAAAGGACGTTTCTCCTGGTGGTGACAAAGCGCGAATCGTCGTCCTGAAGAATGGGGTGGTGGTTGGTGAGGCGCTGCTGACCGAAGAGTTGAGGGCGTCAGTTGATTCGGATTGTTCTTACAGTTATGTCAAGAATGGAACTGAAATCATCAATGCAACCCTGAAAGCAGCGTTTCGAGGGTACGCTTCAAACGGGGTCGGACTTGCGGAAGTCTACCAGCGTTCGGAGGTTGATGGTAGCATATTGACCAACAATGCGTCCCATTTATTTAAATCAGCAGATCCGGCAGGCATTCCGTGGCATCTTGCTGACGGTTATATACTTGCAATGAAAGACATCGGTTTCAACGACGATGATGTATGGCTTGAACTATCGAAGAACGGTGTGGTCGTGGAGGAAGAGATATTAAACGAGGACTATGCCAGTATGTTTGTCTACACCTCTGGCACTGGTGGTGGTGTAACCTGCATGGTCGATCGCGTATTCGGAGGCTGCGAGGCAAACGCGGTTAAACTTGTAAATATCAGCCAGTACTCTGATGTCAACGGAACCACTTTGATCGCTGAGGAGTCTCATTTCTACAGATCAGCAGATCCGGCAGGCATGGCGTGGGAACTCATGGATGAGTACGTGCTTACGATGAAAGACCTCAAAGATTCACATGGGCGGTGGTTCCACGGAGAGGATAAGGTGTGGCTTGAACTATCGAAAGACGGCATCATGCTAAAGGAAGATATACTGGAGTCAGGTGACCTGTTTGCGTATGAAAACGGTCTCGAATCGGTCGATTGTACGGTTGAGGCAGTGTTCAAAGGGTGTCTGGCAGACGTTGTCAAACTCAAGAATATCAATCAGTATTCCAGCACGGGTGTGCCATTGATCGAGAACGGATCAAAAACATACGCGACCGCAGATCCGGCAGGGGAGATGTGGGAACTCTACGAGGGTTATTCGTTTGTCCCGAAAGATATCGATATAAATGGAGATAAAGCGTGGCTATCGCTACTTAAGGATGGAGTGATCGTGAAGGATGCGATTGTTGTTGATTATGGTGATGATTGCTGGTTTGAGTACTATAACGCAACCGGTGCGCTGGTATTTCGCGCGTACCTCGATGCGGTTTTTTATGGTACAGAGTCCCGCCTCATCCAGCTAACATACGCATCACAGTATTCCGAGATCAACGGAAGTGCGTTAATACTGTTTGATAAGGGCGACAAAAAAACATTCTTGGTCTCATACAGACATCCTACGACCTTGACTGTGGGTGATCACAGTGGTGTGGATTTCACCTCGATTCAAGCGGCGATAGATGCAGCCCTTCCTGGAGATACGGTTTATGTATATGCAGGGACGTATTCTGAAGACGTGGGTGTGAACAAGCGACTCACGCTGGAAGGCGAGGGTGCGGATGCGGTTACGGTGACCAACCACGCATCTGATAGCCCCATCTTCAATGTGACTGCCGACTATGTGAATATCTCAGGGTTTACGGCGACGGGAGCAACTGGATGGGGTGCACGTGCCGGAATATATCTTTGTGATGTAGACCACTGCAACATATCGAACAACAATGTCTTGATTAA
>QMVM01000206.1 GCA_003661105.1 Methanosarcinales archaeon
AACCCGACAAATACGGGTATTATTGTGTGGGTGTAATCAGTGAAATAGGTGTTAATCTGTGGCTAAAATAGTATCAGCCACAGATTAACGCAGATGGACACAGATTAGCGGTGTAAACCACTTTTCAGACCGATAGTTCCCCATTATGGTAGTTGTGGTTGCGTAAGACAATCCGACGTTATCAGAAAAAAATAAAAAGATTCATTTTGGTAGCGTATCATCAAACCAAAATTGCTCGCCGTTTGGCGTGAAATTGCTTGGGGTGCACAGGAACCATCTCTTGAGATGTGGATGTTTTTGGCAAGATGTTATTAAAGACGTCTTGATAGATTGTTTGCGGTTACTGACACTGAGACGGCGGATTGGATCGCGGTAGAACTTCGCCTGCCACCCCCATTGACCCCCATCTGGCAAAGTCATATAGAACTCAACACCATCTCCACCCCCGCTGTCACCTATGGAAGTGAAGCGCCCCTTGTGCTCATAGAGCCCTTTTGCAATCTGGTAATACAATTCTTCAAAGCTTCGATGTGAATCGCCTTAATATGGTTCTAACTTAGACCAATCGATCATATCTTCATACCCATGAGTTATATACTGAAATTGCACTCAATGACCGATATATGTACTTCTACCACACCATTATCTCTTATCGTCGCCAGTACTCATGATTGCATCAGCTGGACTTTTAATCGTTCCCAGTATTATCAAACAACGTGCGCATATATTCATGTCGTCTTTTAACTCCGGCACCCAGACAACCTCCTCGTACAACACACCCCTCCATCGCACCCTCTCCGCACCAACGACCATCTCGCCTTTCACACCCCCACCAATTCGCAACATTTATGCACATCGCAACCAAGAGCAGCATATATGATCATCGGAACGCGCGGGAGTGCGCTTGCGCTTGCGCAGGCAGATATCGTTGCCAGGGAGTTGCAGAAGATCGGCGTCGAGACCGAGGTTCGCACCATCAAGACACACGGCGATGTGGTCACAGACCGCCCGCTGCACGAACTCTCCGATGTCGGGGGAGTCGGAGCATTCGTGCGTGAGATCGATGAACACTCGCTTGCCGGCGATATCGATATCGCAGTTCACTCGATGAAGGACATTCCCACAATCCGCCCGGAGCAACTGACGACCGCAGCGATCCTCAAGCGAGATCCTCCGTACGACGTGCTGATCACGGGGGCTGGTGACGGCCACGGTGATGAGGACCGTACGAGCATCGATGACCTGCCCGCAGGCGCAGTCATCGGCACATCATCACGCCGCCGAGCCGCCCAACTGCACCGGTTCCGCAGCGATCTTGATATTATCGATCTTCGCGGCAACATCAATACCCGCATGAGAAAGCTACGAGAGGGGGTCTACGACGGGATCCTCCTGGCGGAGGCAGGACTTGTGCGGCTGGGCTGGGATATCGGGTTTGAGCGGCTTGGAATCGATCATTTCATCCCGTCAGCCAATCAGGGCACGATAGCGGTCGTGACGCTTGTGAACTCCGGCGCAGGGGCTGCAGTGCGTGCGCTCGATCACAGCCAGACGAGAATCGAGACCGAGATCGAACGGATTGTGATCAGCGTTCTCGGCGGAGGGTGCGACGTCCCGATCGGCGCGTTTGCCGAGGTGGTGGGCGGCGATCGTGTCCGGGTGCGTGCCGAGGTACTGTCGCTTGACGGCAGCCGGTATGAAAGGGTGGATGAGACGATCCCGGTGGAAGGGTATGCGGAACATGCCGAGAGGGTTGGTGTTGACCTGGAAGCGAAAGGCGGAGGCGCGTTGGTGAAAGAGGCATGCCGGTACTGATTGTCTCTGGTTTCAGGTTCTACTGAGTAAAGTAATAGGTTATACTGAGAGCGTCATACCACCATCAATAAGAGGTGCTGCATTATAGCAGGATTGCTTAACGAACACTTGTGAAATCTGCGTTGTTTTAAGCATCATGACAGCCCATCGCAAATGCACGAAACTCATGCGATCAACATGGCAGTCTTACAATATCCTCGTTGGTATGGTTACTGATGAACTTGATCTTGAGCGCAACGGTAAGATGAGTGGCAGGAAATCGCTATGTACAGGCCCTGGACTTAAGTCTGGGGTTTAGTGACTTCGGGATGCTGACATGAGTTACGCAGAGGTCGGGTTGGGTCGCGTGGGCGGAAGGGTTTTGTGGGGTGGGGTGGAGGAGGGTGGTAGGTCCATTGTTTGGATGGGAGAAAAGGATTTAAAAACTATGTTCTCCATCTAAAATAGGTGCATTAAAATGACAATGAGAACTTTCGAGGGAATTGAATTTGTTGCAATAACATTAAAGAAACGTTTAATTAAACACTATGGAGAAAAAATAAAACAAGTTGTTGTTTATGGTTCCTTTGCAAGAAACGAAGCCACAGAAGAATCGGGCATTAATCTCCCTATTGTGATTGCCGATGACCTCGATCTCTACAATGTGAGACAAAATTTAAGCAATTTAATATTTGATATACTTTTAGAAAATAATAAATTAATTTCTACTATAGTAGTAGTTGAAAGTAATTTTAGGAATTATTGCTCAGAATTCTTATCAACTGTAAAAAAAGAGGGGATATTGATATGAATGAATTTACTATTTTAATAAAAAATTCAGAAAGGTATTTAAGAAGTGCAACATTGTTATTTCATGAACATGATTATAACTCATGCGTTTCAAGACGTTATTATTCTATGTATTCAATTGTTAAAGCTCTATTTATTTCAAGAAACCTGGAAGTATCGAATCAGAGGAGAGTTATCAGACTATTTGCCCAACGTTTCATAAGAACAGGTGAATTTGATAGAGAAATAGGCAAAATATTAAATGATGCGTACAGTTTAAAGGAAATGGAATGTTATGTGCCGCTATCTCCAATTTCGGAAAATGAAGCTATAAACATTCTTGAAAAAACCGGAAATTTTATCACTACTGTGAAAAGATACCTCAATATTGAAGATTCTTATAATTCGCCATCAGACATACCAAAATCACATGAACTTGAAATAGAGCTACAAAAAAACATAACTAAATTTAAAATGGTAAGCCAACGAATTAAACAGAGGCGCAATGAAACAATTGAACGTGTGTTCAATGCAGAAAATTATTCTCAGAGACAAGAAATCCGTTCTAACTTTGATGAGTATATCGAAAAAGAAAATGCCACTATTTTCGAAGATATCCAGAGTAAATTCAAGGATAAGGTTGTTGTACCACCAATCATACACGATTTTAAAGGAATAATAGATGACGAAACGAAGAAGTTTCTCATTTCAGCCAAGACTGTGGAGCAGTTTGCATGTGAATATTTGCCAGAGGACTTTGATTTTTCACTGCCTGGTAGTGGTCTGTGGAAAGCTGTAGAACGGGAATTAAACCTATCATTCGTTTGGTATGCGTCAATGTTACGGCATCGTGGAAAATGATCCATTGATCGCGATTGAGAAACTAAACTCCTCTGTAAGGATTGAAATAAAAGCTGGCCAAAGAGGATATGTAGACCTCAATAGACGAGAAAAAAGGAAAGCCTCATAGGTTCAAGAGTATTATGCTTGGAAACATTGAATACATCTTGCGTTCATCGAGTGGTAATGGGGTGGATGCTCAATTGCAACTGGTTATGGATGATGATGATGAGTTGTTAGAGTTCATGATAGGGGAATCAAACGGTGCATTACCCGCTGTACTTCAGCAAGTTAGGATACTACGCAATCGCAATGCTCATATTAGTGCAATGTCACAGGCAGAGTATCAGCAACTTTACAGTTTTGTTCTTTCACCCGAAGAAGAGATGGTTAAGTCGGTTTTGGGAATGATTCTTCAGTTGAAACAAAAGATAATGGACTATACATACTCACCTTTACATCTCAAAAGTGTTTACGATATGACAGGAGGTAAAAATGGATCGAAATCGATTACTTGAACGCATCGTAGTAAACCCTAATATTATGGTAGGAAAACCAGTAATTAGAGGTACGAGGTTGACAACACAGCACATTTTGAATTTATTAGCTCATGGAGCAACCGTTGATGAAATTCTCCAAGAATATAAAGGGTTAACAAAAGAAGATATCTTAGCCTGTTTATTATACGCATCGGAAACGCTGGAAAATATAACATTTATGCCGCTCGTCGAGGCGGTTTAGATATGCGGTTTCTTGTAGATGAATGCACAGGTCCTGCAGTTGCGGAGTGGTTGCGAAGTTTACATCATGAGGTATTCTCCAGTTACGATGAGGCTCGCGGATTAGATGATGTAAGCATCATCGAGAAAGCAAATTTTGGGAATTATATTTTGATTACAAATGATAAAGACTTTGGTGA
>QMVM01000207.1 GCA_003661105.1 Methanosarcinales archaeon
TATTCAGACCGTTTTTTCGTCGCGTAATTTTATCAGCGCGAATACGCAGTAATTCAAAATATCCTTGTATTCAGACTCAATACCTTCAGAAACCTTTGGAGATCCTTCTGACTCCTCAATGCTGCGTATTCTGTACGCTTTAACGAGTATCTGGTCTGTTATTGACGGCAGTCGCATCTCTCTCCACGAATCCCCATAATCCGCATTCTTTGCGACCACCAGTTCCCTGACCTCCTTTAAGATCGCGTCGTATTCCTCAATCGTATTCTTTTCCTGTGACATGCCAGCACCTATTTTATCCCGTTTACAACCTTAACCTTCTGACGATCTCGGGATTCTCCATCATCTCGCGTATTCTTCCAAGGATGACTAATGATATCAGGACCATGAATGCGCTTTTGGTCCCTGATTCGTCGGATGCGTCATCGAAAACACTTTTTGACACCTTCCACAGCCCTGATATCGGTATGATCATCAGTTCGCCCATCTTCCCTGTGATAGCGCTGTCCACAGCCCATAGTTCCTCTTCCAGATTCAGTGAATCTACAAACACAGTCGGATCGCTGACCAGGGCATCCAATTGGCCTGAATATTCCCGGGCTCCTGCCACAAACCCGGCATCGTCAAACGCGCCAATGTTCTTTGAGATGCAGATGTCAATAAATCTACTGTTCTCTATCAAATCCGCAATATATTTGCAGGTCATCTCGCCGGCATCGATCATCTCATCGATCATCTCACTGTCCGCACCTTTTGCATGTCCTATCATGTCGGCAACTGTGGTGCAGATACTCAGAAGGTAGTGCGGGATGCAGAGATCACATCCTATCGGGAGGTTGCTTATTGATTGGTTCACCAGATGTTTCAGTTCATGGAGGTGCCGTTGCTGCGCATCGGTAAGCGTGGCTTTCGAAATCTCTTCTTCCGGAGCCTCTGTCGTTATAGCAGCAGATTCGGCATCCTCAGTATCTTTTGTCGCTTCCGCCGCCTCTACCGCCGCCTCTACCGTCGATACAGTCTCTGTCATCTCCACTGTATCCACAGTCTCGCCCCAGACCACATGGTACGCCTGCGTCATAGCATCTCGCACCTTATCGCTCGGATCGTCGAGATGGCGTTTGATCGGCTCTTTTGCGAACTGCACAAGGTTCCTGTTCTTCTGCCCGATGCGCCTGATCGACTGCGCGGCATTGGCGCGAACGCGATCATCAGTATCGTCGAGAAGCACTATCAGATGTGGAATAATAGATTCATCGACCTCTGCGGACGCGCCCGCCATCAGGGCAGATCTGGCACGCTCATCAGCATCGCGGCTGTGTAATTGATCGATGATATTATCTTTCTTCCTTTCGAAGAGTTTGTGTGCACGTTTTTTAATAGATAGTTCCTTATCCTTCGATTTCATAAGTATTAGCGAGGTTGCAGCTATTACTATAATGGCAATCAGCACAAGCGTCCCTAAAACACGATTTTTAGCGTTGTTTCTCCCCTTCCAGTCAGCGTACATCGATTTCTTGGTGTTGTTCGCATCATGTGCAATATCTGAGATCATTTTCTGATGCTTTGTCAGATCGTCTATGAAAAAACTGGTCCCATTTACCATCTCCACCATCTTCCCATCTACTTCCAGAAATCGCTCGCCAAAAGTGGAAAGCACCCCATAATCCGCAACATCCGAACTTGCGATATCATCACTCAGCACATCGAGCGAGTCGCATGATGTGATCAGGCTGATACGAGTTTTTTCAATCACCTGCGGCGACCCCACAAGAGCTTTGAGGGTATCAATCTCCTCAGGATCGATCTTTGCTACCGCATCCGCTGCACCCCTCCATGCCGCCGCCTCAAGAACGCCATCAACGATCGCTGCATCAGTCACAACCGTACCATCGTCTGCGAAGATCTCAATCCCCTGCCCACAGACGACGTTTTTATAACGGACAATATAGTAGTTCTCCGCACCCATCGAGACCACAGCGATGGTATCGATCGCGTAATCGAGCAGTACCCGGTTTGCATTCGCGGCATCTACGACCGTATCATCAATACTCCCGGTACCGTCTGCATCGGGTCTCCCTCTATCTGGCGTGACAACTGGCGTAGCAGCCGGTGAAGTGGTAGTAGTGGTAGGTGCAGTGATAGGTGGGTTGTTCGGACCACCTGGTTCGCCCGGTGCATCTGGCGCATTGGGGTCGTCAGGATCATCGGGAGCGGCAGCCGCGCCACCCATGTTCATACTCCCGATGCAGAGTGCGGCAATTAGCGCGATGGCAAGTATTGTTCTAATCTTCATAATATCCCCCGTTTCAGCCGTTTCACGATTTCAGGATCTTCATACATCTCCTTTGCATATGTAAGTAGAGTGTCTGCGATCAATATCCGTATCGCCTGTTCGAGATCGTCTCCCGACTGATCCGCAAGCAAACTTTTTGCAATCGACCAGACTCCGGTTATTGGGATTACGCTCATATTCCGCGTCCTCGACGTGATCTCCCTGTCGATCTCGAGGAGTGCCCGTCCTACCCCCGGACTGGTTTCCGATACGAATCCGGACGGGCTTGATATCAGGTCCTGGAGTAAATCATAGCTGATCTGGCTTGCGTTACATCCTGCTGAGTTCCCGTTGCCCGCACTACTTCGCGCGTACAGGTCGATATTTCGTTTGGAGACCATGATCTCGGATAGTTCCATGCAGACCGACTCGATGACCGATATCATCTGATCAGTCACCTCTTTCGATCCCGCGTTCCCGCCTATAAAATGGATTGCAGCCATCCCGCGTACATATTCGATCAAACGCTGTGCCACACTCCGGTAAAAGTTGGGGATGCACCGGTCATAACCTGATACCTCGCGATACCGGTTCTCAAACGCCTCCCTGACAGAGCGCAATCTTGCATCCTGCTCCTGATCCAGGCGGACTTCCGATGACAACAGGATCGTTCCTTTATCTCCCTCCACCGAGACTGTTCTACCCTTGTACAGGTTTGGGATGCCGCTCACACTGACCGTGTGCTGCCCGCCATGATCCAGTGCGAACATAGCTTCTCCGGCAGCATCGGTCTTCCGGGTGATTGATCCGGTCTGTACCACAGCACCCGGTATCGGTGTTCTCGACGCGGAATCGAGTACTTTCACCTTCACCATGACCTTTGGCTGCACTGGCACAGGTTTCGGTCCGGGTGGTGCAATCCCTGTATCAGGTTTGGCATTGGGCTTGGTAGCGGTTTTAGTAGCAGGTTTGGGATTGGTTTTGCCAGCTTTGCCTCCGGTCATATCAGGTGGAGGTGTGTACTCATTGTATTTATATCCATAAGCGGTTCCGGTGGGTCTGGTGGTGGCAGATCTCCGGCGCATGAAGACGATGCCTGCTAGTACCAGTATTAGAAGCGCCACCAGAATATAAGACCATAATCCGTGGGTCCGGGACACCTCTGGTATCGCAGGTATGTGATTTATCCCCGGCCCCACCGCGGGCGTGGTGATCACGACACCAACCTCGTCGGTATCGGTGCATTCATACTCATCGGTTATGCTGAGTGTGACCATGTGCGTGCCGGGATCGAATAGATAGTAGAACGTCTGCGTCTCAGAGATAGTGGTGCCGTTTAAAATCCACTGGTATGTCAGGTTCTCCCCACTTGAGCGGGATGCGTCGAGTATGATCTCGGCACCCTCAAGCGCCTCGCGGTCCGCGCCTGCGTCTGCCTCGGGCATGTCCATGCTCGACCGTGCCGTGACCATGACATCATCCGTACCTGATGCACCATCGTTATCGGTCACCACAAGCGTTATGTGGTGCACTCCTTTCGGGAATATGTACTCAAAGACCATCGATTCGTTGAGCACATAAGAGCCCTCGAGCCATTCATATTTCACGATCTCGCCGTCCGGATCTGTAGAACCGGATGCATCCAGCATGACCGAGGTTCCAACGAGCACTGCCTGATCTGATCCCGCATCCGCAATCGGGGGCTTCTGGTCCACAGTAGTGACTTCGAGCACCACCCGATCAGTAGCAGTTGCCCCGTATCCATCGGTCAAGGTCATCGTGATGCTGTGCGTGCCGACCGGGAGGACCATATCGAATGATTGCGCAAGATTGAGGATACCGCCACCATCCTCTTTCCACTCATAGTACAGGGTATTGCCATCGGGGTCGCTGGAATTGGATGCATTGAAATGAATCATCGTCCCTTCCGGTACGGTCATGTCAGGTCCCGCGTCTGCGATCGGTGCGCAGTTGACCAGGATCTCGAGAGTATCTTCGCCGGTATCGCCAAAATCATCGGTCACCACAAGCGTGATATCATGCCTTCCGGCATCAAAGATCTTGTTAAA
>QMVM01000208.1 GCA_003661105.1 Methanosarcinales archaeon
GACAGAGACAGTGAGGGCGACGGTGGAAGCGAGAGTGGGGGCGATTGCTGCGAACAAGTTGGCGAACGGGTCGTTGTGAAGGTGCAGCGCCCGGGAATAAGAGAGATAATCGACGCAGACCTTAAGATTCTCCGCGATCTCGCACGTTTTGCGGATCAGCACATCGAGGAGGCGAAAGCGTTCAATCCGGTCAAATTAATATCGGAATTTGAACGCATCATCCATGCAGAGCTTGATTACACGCTCGAAGCACAAAACGCTGACGAATTTCGTGAGAACTTCGCTGGCGACCCGACTATCTACATTCCGGAGGTGTACTGGGATTATACCCGCTGGCAGGTTCTGACAATGGAGTTCATCGACGGAATCAAGGTATCTGACATAGGGGCAATCGTTGAGGCGGGTTTGGATCGCAAAGTAATCTCTCGCAATTTTGCGACCTCGTTTCTGAAACAGATATTCTTGCACGGCACGTTTCACGGAGATCCGCATCCCGGGAACGTGCTTGCGATGAGGAACAGTGACAATGTCGTGGCGTTTATAGATTTCGGGATGATCGGGCACCTCGACCGGGTGACGAGAGATGATCTTGTGGACTTCTTCATTGCTGTCTCCGAGAACGATTCCGGCACCGTCATCGATGTGTTTGCGCACACCGGCGCGATCAGCTACGATGAGATCGATCTCCCGCAGTTCCGGTTCGAGATCTCGAACATGATCAACAAATACTACGGAAAATCGCTTCGATACGTGAACACCGGTGTCATGATGCGTGAAATGATCGACATGGTCACAGAATACCATGGAAATGTCCCGTCCAACCTCATACTCCTCTCAAAAGCACTGATGATCGAAGAGGAGGTCTGTTCACGACTCGATTCTGATTACAACCTCAGAGATCTGGCGAAGCCGTTCATACGGAATCTAGCGCTGGAACGCATGAGCCCGGTGCGCATCGTCCGGGAGTGGGTGCGGATGATTCCCGGATTCGGGAGGCTTGTGCGTGGGTTTCCGCACCGGATCGACCAGATACTTCTGCGTGCCGAGAGAGGGACGCTGCGCCTTGAGTTCGAGCATCACGGGCTTGACCACATCGTCTCCGAACTTGATCTGATGAGCAATCGCATCGCGTCGAGTATGATCATCTCCGCGCTCATTCTTTCCTCTGCGTTGATCATACAATCCGGCATGACGCCAGCCGTATGCGGGGTTCCGGTGCTCGGAATCCTCGGATTTGTGATTGCAGGCATTCTTGGGATGTGGCTCATCTATTCCATGCTGCGGTCGGGGCGGTTGCGATGAGTGAAGATCTCGATCTCGATCTCATGACTCCAGAGCACAACGCACCATCTCCGCGATCTCCCCGAACCCGGTTGTCTTGTTGACCACGTCCTCCGCACCCGCATTCATGGCTTCTTCGATCAAGCCCGGATCGGAGTAAGCCGTGACCACATACACCTTCGCATCAGGGCAGTCTCCAATAATCTTTTCGGTAGCCTCGATGCCGTCCATAACCGGCATCCGCAGATCCATAATAACGACATCAGGTCTTGCGCCACCTTCTGCAAGCTGTCGGTACATCTCAAAAGCGATCTCTCCGTTCTCTGCGATGTGCGTTTCGATGTCATCGTCGCATGCACCAATGAACATAGCCATCAACTCGCGGATGTCCGGTTCGTCGTCCGCGATCAGTATATGGCGAGTCATGTATCCACACCATTAGACTGTTTGCAGGAGGTATCGACGTCCGGATACTCTGTTGCGGTAGCGATCCGTGAGTCGATGCCTTCTGTTATGTTATGGTTCAGTAAACCCCCATCCCCACCGTAATGCATAACCACCCTATACTCTGTCATTCTTAATATTTTTTTTGGTGCTCAGGGTTTTGTGTATAGTCCCAAAGACCGCACACCCGCTCCACCCCCCGCCGCCCTGCGATTTGACCATAAACGATTTAAGTATGAACGACCAATGCAGTCACGTAATCCAACTATGACCGGATACAGAGGGTGATTGCGCCTTTTCGGCATGTTTGCAACAACCGCCTTCGCCACTGTCATAAACGAATGCCCGCAGGTGATAGGTGTTGCAGAAAGGTGCTGGAAAGGCTATGCAAGTCACAATCACCACAGACGACCGTGAAATGCGGTTCAACGAAGATGGGAATTGTAATATGGGGTGTTAAGTGCTTTCAATCCTCTATAAAATGCACCATCAGTGTTTTTTCATCGAAACATACCTGAAATTTTTGAAAAATTCCCATTCTCCCCAACAATCTGGGAACCTCTTCCCGGTCTGCAAAACTTATCTTTGCGTCAAATTCCACATCTCCTATTCGTATCGCAATCTTATGGATATAAACTTTCATCAAACCGCCCATCACTCCACCAATTAAGTGCTCTTCTCCACTTTTCAAATTATATCCCAATAAATCACAATCTGTTCTGGTAAACAGACTGATATCCGCTCCGGAATCCACATAAGGGTAGAATAAATACCAGTTTCCATTGTTTCCTTTGAGATGCACACTCGCTATTGGTCGGTATATTTCCTTTTCTATTCTTGCCCTCTCTTTCCTGTACCCAAAAGAATATCGCTCACTCACAGGATCATCATCTCCTCTCTCGGGATATAAAGAAGACCGATTTCATCAGTTTTTTTCTCCGGAAAGAGTTCTTTCGCTTTCTGAAACGCTTCTCTTGCAGTATCTCCGGAAGATACGATTCTACCTTCGACTATTGCTGCATGTCTCCCAGCATACTTCCTCTGCTCTTCCAAACTGATCTGTGGAACCTCTATTACTGGCATAGTGATCACATTCCACGTAACATTGCCATACCGATGGTTATAAACATTTCTGATGGATGTGTTGTTCACGCTATACACCACTCGCGCCCCAGCCCCCGCCGCCCCGCGATTTCGACCACAAAAGATTTAAGTAGGAACGACCAATGCAGTCACGTAATCCGACTATGACGGGATACAGAGGGTGATTGCGCCTTTTCGGCATGTTTGCGAACAAACGCCAATGTGGCTGGCAGTCGGTGGTTGCCATGCGTCACAATCACCACAGACGACCGTGAAATACGATCTGATGAACGTGAAAACATAGAATGAATAACGTTCAAGTGATTCAAATATCTCTGATAACAGCATGAACGAAACATTTTATAGAGAACCCGGAGCCGGGTGGGCAACCATCTCAATCGCTGAACGTAAGAGTATTGTTCACCATATCGGATTAACAGAAGAACAATTATTTACGGCGGGGTTGTCAGCATATCTCAAGGGCATGGTGAGAGAGTGCATGCGTGATAGATTAACCATTCTTGCAAGATATGATGTTTCTTCCGCACAAGAATTGGAAGAAAAAATAATAAAAGGTACTGCAAAAGAGCATCCCGCGTGGGAAGATCTGATAACACTTGAAAATCTGGATGCAGAAAAAAGAGAACTTGAGAATGATATCAAGCGTATACAAACGTCTTTCAAAAATCGCTTTGAATGAATTTAGCGATATAGCAATTGAAAGTAGAATTTTATCACTACCGAGCGGCGTGCCACTGAAGATCAGGTTGTATTTGATCGATGACACCATTGTTGATATCTGAATTTCTGCCAGCGGGAAGTATTCCTATCACTGGGAACAAAGAGATATTCGTGACATTGTTTATCGGCACGATAATGCACCGCATGAACGCTGGAAATATGTGAAGACGTTTCCAAAACATTTCCACTGCGAAAGCGAGGATAATGTATGCGAGAGTGACATAAGTGATGATCCGGAAGAAGCGATAAGGGAGTTTCTGTTATTCATAAGAGTTAAACTGAAAGAATACTTCCTATTGGAGAGCGGACAATAAATATCGGATGATCGGATTTATTTATAATTTATATTTTAATAAAATAAATGTGCCTTTGTGCATTTTTTCATCTATGAATACTCGGCACGGCATAAACTGCGCTTTTTGCACGATCGTTAATATATGGCTCTGTTCTTTCTGGTCTCAGCGCCTTTGCGCTTTTCTCGTTCTCGATTTAACGCAAAGGCGCAAAGGCGCAGAGATGCAAAGGGTGGCGTTAAGCTCTGGTTGCACATCCAACTGACATTTATGCAAAAAAGCTCAATTGTGGCGGTGCGAAGTATAACGGCAAAGAAAAACCATATATTGTCGTAACAATGTATTATGATGGGCGGCTTGGAAAATGAGAATCAAAGTGGATATGGAAAGCGATGCACTCTATTTTAGGTTATGTGAGGATAATTATAGAAGATAGCGAAGAAACCGCCACCGGGATCATCATC
>QMVM01000209.1 GCA_003661105.1 Methanosarcinales archaeon
CATCAGCGCAGGACCAAGCGGGATCAGTGTGCCCATTAGACCTAACATCGGACCAACTGTGGCAAGTAGCCTCGTCGTCTCGAGTTTCTTTGCCATCGCAATCTCGCAATCACCAAACAGTCTGTCGAAATTAAAGACCTTTCTCTCGATCTGGTCTGCAAGATCGCGCATGAATGCAGATACAAAGAATGTCTGTCTGCCGTTTCGAAGGTCGGAAACATCTGTTTTCCTGCACAACTCGTCCAGCCCTGCCACATCTCGATACCTCCTTGTATATTCAGAGATGAACTCGCCAGCAAGCGCAAGCGACCAGACCACAAATGTCATGAGGAGGAGGATTATCGGATACAGGAGCGCGTACGATATCCAGTACAGCGTCTCAAATATTACTGTCGATGCGTCCATGTTAGTACCTCACCGCTCCTCTGCCCTGTTGATAGCAAATCCGATCGCTATGATGAACAGCAATGCGATGAGCGGTACTACGGTTCCCGCGAGATCAAAGTTCCCGGGGGTTATCTCCAATTGTTTTGTCTTCATGTATGCTGGCATTAAAAGCGCTCCAAGAATGTAGAAGAGTCCGATGAAGATCATCGCATCACCAAGTGCAGCCGGGGTCTTGCCAAGCCGTCTGAAGAAGAGTGATGATCCGATTACGAATATAGAGAATGTCACTCCGACGATGATACCGATTGCGATGCCGCCCCTGCCGATGTTTGATGCAAGGATGCTGCATGCGATGAATATGGCGGCAAGACATACCGGACACGGCAACGACAGGATCGCAAAGGTGCGCTTCGAGACATCGCAGCCGGAGTTCCACTTCTGTGTCGTGTACACGCCCGCGGCGATCAGGGCGAGCGCGAGCATCGTGTGGAACACAAGACCGAGATTGAGTAGCCCATGCATTAAATCGATCGAGAATAGCGTGATCAGGTAGCCGATGAAGATCGAGATCACGAGGTAACTTGCTGCAACATAAAGGATATCTCTCTTCCGGATGCTTGATAGCCCGCATCCGGCTCCGGTCTTGATCCCAAATATTGCGATACTTGTCAGAACGCCTATCACTGCAACGCTTATCAGACTCATTGTTCATCCTATGTTTAGTTGAATTTAGAACAAGTCTGGTTTATAAGGGTTGTGGTTGGTGGGGTATTCGGGAGAATGATCTTTTAGTGAACAGGTTACTTTTCTACGAGTTTTTGCAGGATCTGCTCCAGACGGAGGTTGTGCGCACCCATAAGTTTGTTATACCCCCTCTGTTCTTCGATATAGCCATCAAAGCGTTTGTTATGCTCCCTCTGTTCTTCGATATAGCCATCAAGGCGTTGAGTATGCGATCCCACGTTCTGATTGAAAGTTCTTTGTTCGTCTGTGAATGCATCTAATTTCATGTTCATCGCATCAATACCGGTCTTGATACCTGGGAGCATGCTTACACTCTCCTTGATACTTGGGAGCATGCTTACACTCTCCTTGATATCAGGCAGCGATTCCAGTAGTTTAACACCTTTGTCCAGTTTTCTGCCGATGTCTGATATTTCATCAGTTCCGAGTTTCAAGAACTCCGAAGGCATATTCAGATCGATATCGGTGATGATCTCGCCCTTCACAAACTGTCCGATGCTAATACCGGGTGGTGCTCGCGTCTGTATCGCATGGAATAATTCATTCACTGACTCAACAACCACCGCAAAGCATCTTCACGCTACCATCAGGATCATTGAATACATAACCGCGTACATGATATGAATTTGCGGCACTCTCGATGAATTTGCGAAATCCAATGTCCTGCACATCACCAGTTACAGTGACATTGTAGTACCTGCCGTCCATGCACAGTACTTTATGGGGAAGAATATAAAAATGTATGCTTCCCGGGTAATTCCGGGAAAAAGAAGAGGAGTGCGGTTTCGACCTATTTGCCGCAGCACAGTTATGTGGCAATTATGCTGGTGTGCCAGAACGTGTACCTGAATGACACTGGGTCAAGCGGGGACACCGGTCCCAAGCCCGGAGATCGCGATCTTTATCTCTGCGACATCATCACTCAACTGATCGTATTTCATTCTCAAATCCAGCATTTCTTTGTGAATCTCTTCCAGAGATATTAATTTATCTTTCATTATTACTGTATTTTCTTTTATTTCTTTTATCTGACTCGTATCTACTTTTATCTGACTCGTATCTACTTTTATCTGACTCGTATCTACTTTTATCTGACTCGTATCTACTTTTATCTGACTCGTGTCATCCTTCACGTCTTTTAATGTGTTGTTCATGTCGCTTAATATCTGGACTAGCTTCTCTGCTTTCGTGTCAAAATTTTTCATCACGCCGAGCAGATCACCAAGCGTTGCCTTTTTCGGGACATCGTCACCCAGCCTCTCAAAAGAATCAAATTCACCGATGTAGTCAACATATTCTACAGATACGTCCTCGACATTTGCAAAAGAAGGTGGATTTTCCGTCGTCTCACCGATCAACTGTTCAATACTACCTTTTTCACCTTCACAAACAACAACGACACTACTATCATCAAGATTTTTTATACATCCTGTGATCTGAAGAGAATCGGCAAGATTCTTAACAAACGTCTGGAAACCAACTGTCTGGACATCCCCGGTTATAGAAATGTTCGCTCTTATCATGATATTGGCTTATGCTGATACCGACATCAATGTTTCGATGGAATTATGAAAAAAGAAAAGCAGTGAAGGGAGATAGTCTCCCTTCGTTTATTCGCGTGTTCGTTTACTCTCTGCGCCGCATTACCAGATAGGTAGCCACAAGCAGTCCAGCGATCACAAACACCGTTAACATTGCTCCGAACCCAGGAGTGGGTTTGGTCGGCGGTTTCGTGGTTGGGGTTTCTGTGGGTGCCTCGTCGGCCGAGGCTTCAGTTGGTGCCCCATCTGATGCCGGAGCTGGTGCCTCAGTCTGTGCCACGGTCGGTTCTGGAGTTGCTATCGATGTTGGTGCCGGGGTTGCTGTCGAAGTAGGTGCTGACTGGCCCCACCCTGGTGGGTATGTGCCACTGCCGCCACTGCTGCCGCCACTGCTGCCGCTGCTGCCGCTGCCGGGGTCAACGGCAGGGGCTGGTGACTTGCCTGCGAGGGCAAAGATGCCGATATGTTCAACCTCAACCCAGAGATAATGATCGCCTGTACCATCGCCAAGGCAGTATGGCTGTACTCTAATCAGTTCCCATTTATCAGTGGTTTCATTGAACTTGTACATCTCAAGAGTGGTTTCATCGATGCCATATTCATTGAGTTCCGAATCATTGTAGCTCATCTCGATGCGCACCCACTCTCCATCACCAAGCAGTGGAATTGTCACATTGACACCTTTGAATGGTATCATAGCACCGAGACCACTGGTTGTGC
The DNA here is from genome assembly GCA_003661105.1 of Methanosarcinales archaeon. GTDB lineage: Archaea > Halobacteriota > Methanosarcinia > Methanosarcinales > Methanogasteraceae > Methanogaster_A. The sequence continues at coordinate 3,393 of QMVM01000209.1, forward strand.
CATTGGGAACTTTTGCGGTTACGTTGCCCAGCGTCTTCAGGGTGAGGTCTCCGGTATAGGTTCCGGTGACGTTCACAAAGTCGTCTATGACCGGTTCGGTATAGTTTCCACTGCTTTCTGCTCCGTTCACCGTTACCACGACAGGATCACTCAGCACACCACCACTAGCAGCGGTGATGTTGGTCTGTCCTGTTTTAAGCGCCTCGAAGTACCCGGTTGTCTCGTTGATCACACCAACATACGGGTTGCTGCTATCCCATGCAACGGTCGCATCATCGATCAGGTAGTTGTTGGCATTGTAGCAGTTGGCGTCGAATGTTTCATTCTCGCCTATCACCATAGTCGACGTCAGTGGATCCACTACGTAGATACTGGTTACAGCGCCCTGTGTGACAGTCCATGTCCATTCCTGCATGACGGAATCATTCCCGTTACTCGCAACGGCTGAGACATTCCAGCATCCAACTTCAGCACTCGTATTTGTGTACGAAGCAGCAGTCACGCTTTCATTCGTCTGAACCTCTGATCCGTTGATCAGCCATGTCACGTTGACGGTCTGATCAATCTCGATGCTGAATGTTCGAGTTGCCCATGCTATGTCGCTGACTGGTGAGGTTGGGTCGCTGGATGTGATGGCGGGGGCGGATGATCCAGGCGCCGATACTGTTGTGAACAAATACGCATCTGTCGTCATCACATTCGGTGTCGCATTCAGATCGGAAGCATTGATGGTTACATTCACCAATTGATCGTAGCCGAAATCTGCTGACGGAGTATAGACTACTGTGCAATCAGCCGATGTCAGTAGTGATATTATTGTCGGAGTTACGACCATACTGTTCACAGTCATCACGATCGTGCTGACATTCACCCCAGTACCATCATCCAGAACGTGAAC
>QMVM01000210.1 GCA_003661105.1 Methanosarcinales archaeon
AGTTGTGGTTGCGTAAGACCATCAGGCGTTCCCAGAAAATAATAAAAAGACTCTGTCACGATCAGTGGAGGGGACTTTGTGAGGTCTTGGGTTTTATGAGAAAGCCGTGACCTCGAACTCCTTCACACCCTCATCAATCCTATACTCATGAACCTTGGCAAGCCTCGCTGCTTCCCCATTTGGGCTGCCGGGTCGTATGTGTCGCTGGCAGCGATTGCAAGCTCCCGCAACACCACAAGCCGTAACACACCCCCATCCTCGGGCAACATTTATATCAAGACCGGGGAACTGAAATTTACATACATCTATAGAGGAGGCTTTAGCATGGATTATGCAGAAATGTCAGATAAACTTGTAGACCTATTAGGACTGAAAGGAAAGCCGATAGCGGTTTCGCTGATAAAGAGAGCGGGAGACATCCCAGCAGACTTGACCGAACTCGAAGAACCTCGCCGATACTGTCAGATGCTTCAGGATGCCAGGCTCAAAGGCATCACAAGTCTTGCAACCGCAGACACCCACTCCTGCAAGGGTGGCGCAGCAGCGATCGGGCTCATAGATTACGGCCCTAACTTAAAGACTGGCGCGCTGTACCATTACAAACTGAACAAAGAGGTCTCGCTCGGTGTTGCCAAGCGTGTGGTCGACCACATGCCAAGACCTGCACCCGGATCGACCGTCGCAACCGTGGTCGCGCCGCTTGACAATGCGCCGACCGATCCTGATGGCGCGAAACCTGACGTGATCGTGATCATGGCTGGTGTACTTGCAGCGAGAAGGATCGTTCAGGCAGTGATCTACCAGCACGGCGGACGGTTCAATGCAAACTTCGCGGGCATCCAATCGACGTGCGCAGACGCCACCGCCTATCCCTATATCACAGGAGACGTGAACGTCTCGATCGGATGCGATGGTGCAGCAAAGAACGCAGGACTTGCCGATGACGAACTCGTGGTCGGGATACCGGCAGAACTGCTTGGAGAGATCACCGGAACACTCTCTGAGTGTGCGCCGGGATGGGATGATTGGCAGACCGGGCGCATCGGTTATGTAAGGAAGAATATCTGAATCTGATGGCCGGAGGCTGCCGCACCGTGTGGATACGGCAGCCCTCCTGCTGCCAGGTACGTTTAACCGCGCCCCAAAACCCATCCTGAACTGCGCTATCCCAAAATACGAAGTTTTCAACCGACCGAATCCCGGGATGTCTATTTATATGACTCCATCCAACTAAAAATTCGTTCTACTGCAGTTCTTTTCTATACAGATCAGAACCTCCCGCACAGAAAAGATTTAATAAATGTGGACACAATTCTGATCGGTGAACTACTAATGAAACGGGAACTGATGGACATTCTTGCCTGCCCGATATGCAAGGGCGACCTCGAACTGGACGTGACTGAAGAGACCGATGAGATTATAACGGGCACGTTATATTGTGGGAAATGCGACGAACGCTATCCGATCGAGGATGGCATCCCAAACATGCTCCCACCAGACCTACGCGAGTGATATGGATCAGCCAAAACAATCCTCTCAGCAAATTATCCTGAATCGAACCCGGTTCAATTCCATCGAATTCGAGACCAAACACGTTGAGCTGGTACTACCTCGCGGCAGGGACATTAAATTTCCGATTGAGATCAGTAACTATGGCGCGCCAACACAGCTAAATCTGACTGCCAGCAACGAGATTGAAGATTGTGTCAGGTTCCTGCACAATGATTTTGCCGCGGTCGGCAAGACGGTCGTGGATGCAATTATACGCATCCGGACACAGCGGCACGGAAGCATCGTCGTGACTGCCGGATACGGCGCAAATACAGACGGTTTCGACATCGACCTGATCGCAGAACCGTATCAGGAGATCGATGCAGACCCGGACCTCGCAGTTCCGGGAGCGTCGGCGTTGAGATCCCGGGAAGTGTCACAGCCACCCTCGCATCCGGTACTGAAAGTGGTTGCCGCGCTCGCATTCATTCTCGTAGTCTTAAAGCTCTTTACAAATATGGTGCTCGGTTACGTCGGCATAGCAGCAGCGATCCTGCTGCTGGTTATACTCATCATGTACAAACTATTCACAACTTCTTCGCAATGATCGCCTCTGCGATCTGGAAATCCTTGTACACCAGCATCTCGACATCTTGCTTCTGCACATAAGGGAGTAGGTCTGCACCCTCGGCACGCCAGACCCATGCATAAAACCTGCTTAAAAAGTTAAAAACGTCGACCGGACCTTTGTTACTCTTCAAGTGGAGAAGACTGAGTGTACCACTCTTTTTTAGAACCCTGATTGCCTCAGAGACCGCAATCTCAGGTCCATCGATGGTATCCATGCCGCATGTGCAGAATACCGCATCAAACATTTCATCGTCGAATGGCAGCGACTGGACCATTCCCTGCACGCGATGGAGATTCTTGTACTTACTATTTCTCAATCGATTAACTTTCAGCACATTTCTGGAGATATCGATCCCGACAATCGTCCCGTTCTTGACCCATCTGGCGAGAAGCCCTGCATTTCTTCCGGTGCCGCTTGTCAGATCGAGCACCATTCCGGAATCGTCAAGATTCGTAGCTTTTATCAATTTTTTCCGTGAATACTGCTTTGAACCAAGCCACAACACGTCATCGAGATCGTACAACAATGCAAGGCGGTTATACCGATCTCTCGTCTTTCCAGTCTCTTCTAAATAATCAGGCATCTGTAAAAATCACTTCCGAACAGCGTATTCCATCTCTGAGATTCTCTCAGATAACTTATCCACTATTTCATCATTATCCTGGTAAACCAGCTCATCTCCGCATACCGGGCAGATAAAATCGGTCTCGGATGCGACATCGAAGAGAAATCGTGCGCATTTGTGGTTGCAGATGTAAAATACACCATTTTCCTCAAACTCGAGCCGCACCTTTAAATTGTCAAGCAGCCTATCAAACTCGATATCCAGACGTTTATCGATGTTCTCCGGATAGAGCGTCCAGTGGTATGTTAGCCAGCCAGTGTCAGGGTTGCGCTCTCTACGATATCCTGCAAGTCGGTTCTCGTGCAGTTTAAAGAGCGTCTTCCGGATCACGTTTATATCCATCTCGATCTCTTCTGCAACGATCTCATCGACGATCTCACCATCAGGCAGTTTCTCGAGGATCTCTACGCCGTCCGCCCCAATGATCTTTACCAGGTACTGGCGCACAACAGGGTCATTTATATCGCTCAATCGATCACCGCCTCAGCATTTCCGCTTTCCAATTTTACTTTTGAGATTAATGTCATTCCCGTACCTCGTTCACACAAACATGCCTTCTGAATACCGATCTATCATGCCCTCGGGGTTCATTATGTGCTTGATCGCAGCCTCGAAATCCTTCTGGTGTACCGCATCCGCATCCTCACGCACCGCACACATACCAGCTTCCATCGCGATAGCCCGTAAAGCAGCGCCGTTTGCACCATCTGCCAGTGCTGCAATACGATCAAAATCGACATCGCCTGCAAGCCGCATCTTTTCCGTATGGATGAGCAGGATCCTAACACATGCTTCACGATCCGGCATGGGCACGTAGACCAGCCGGTCGAAACGTCCTGCGCGGATCAGCGCGGGATCGAGTATATCCCACCTGTTGGTTGCTGCAAGGATGCAGACATCACCTCTCGAATTGAATCCGTCCATCTCTGATAAGAGCTGCATGAGCGTGCGCTGGACCTCCCTTCCGCCGGAACTGGCATCGTCGAGCCGTATTGCACCAATCGAGTCCAGTTCGTCGATGAATATGATTGCGGGCGCTTTTTTCCGCGCCATCTCGAATACGTCACGCACCATACGCGCACCCTCGCCGATGTACTTCTGAACAAGTTCCGAACCGACCACATGGATAAATGTGGCATCCGTCCGGGTGGCAACCGCTTTTGCAAGAAGGGTCTTTCCCGTACCGGGTGGACCAAACAGTAAAACGCCTTTCGGCGGATCGACGCCGATGCGTTCGAATATCTCTGGTTTGGTGAGTGCAAATTCAACAGCACCCCTGAGCACCTCAATCTGTTTATCAAGCCCTCCGATCTGGTTGTAATCGATGTCAGGAGATTTTATGACCTCCATTGCCTGCACTAAGGGGTCTTCTGATCTGGGGATGACCGCAACGATCGATAGATGCTCCTTATTAAGTGCAACCTGCACACCGGGTTTGAGTTCGCCGTCTTTGATGAACTGGGAACTCCCTACGATAAATTCGGGACCCGTGCTCGATCGCACAATCAATTTACCCTCGTCAAGAACGTTTACGAGCGTTCC
>QMVM01000211.1 GCA_003661105.1 Methanosarcinales archaeon
GATCCTCCCCCTGGCCATCAATTAATGTGGCAAGGTTATGCATATTTACAACTCATGTGTGAAGGGTTCGTGCTCAGGTATGGTTAATATTCTCCAGTATTAATTTATGGGTAAAGGGCAGGCTTAGGTACCTAAGACCAATTCCTTAACGTTAGCTCACCCTAGACACTTATAAGCAAGGATAATCATATGTTAGAAATAAAATTTATCAGGGAAAACAGCGACTTGGTTGGAAAAGCCCTTGAAGCCCGAGGCAATGATCTCAACCTTGAGTCTCTATTTGAGGTTGACTCCCAAAGGAGGAAGCTGCTTCAAGAGGTAGAAGACCTTAGAAACCTCAGAAATAAGGTATCAGAGGAAATAGGGAGACAAAAAAAAGCAAGAAAAGACGCTGAAGGGCTTATAGCCCAAATGAAGGAAGTTGCTTCCAGAATCAAGGAACTAGACAACCTTCTTAGGAAAAAAGAGGCCTGTCTTAACGAATATCTTTTTTCAATGCCAAACATACCTCATACTTCTGTGCCGATAGGTAAGGACGAAACAGAAAACCCGGTCATAAGGACTTGGGGAGACATATTAGAGTTCGAGTTTAAACCGGTTCCACACTGGGAAACAGGAGAAGGGCTGGGTATTCTCGACTTTGAGAGGGGTGCAAAACTCGCCGGTGCAAGATTTGTGGTCTACCGGGGACTGGGAGCAAGACTCGAAAGGGCCTTAATTAATTTCATGTTGGATTTGCACCAGGATCTCCATGGCTACACAGAAATCCTTCCACCCTTCATTGTAAACGACAAATCCCTCTTCAGCACAGGGCAACTACCCAAATTTGCCGACGATCTTTTCAAACTTGAAAACTTGGCCTACTATCTAATACCAACCGCAGAAGTACCCATTACAAACTTGCATCGTGACGAAATCCTCAATGAGGAGATATTACCAATCCACTATATGGCCTACACGCCTTGTTTTCGATCAGAGGCAGGATCATATGGTAAAGACACCAGGGGGATTGTGCGGCAACACCAGTTCAACAAAGTAGAACTCGTTAAATTTTGCCAGCCGGAACATTCTTATGCCGAGTTAGAATCATTGCTTTTAGACGCTGAAGAGGTTCTGCAAAAACTTAATCTCCCATATAGGACCATTGAGTTATGTACCGGAGATCTTGGTTTTTCCGCTTCAAAAACCTATGATATAGAAGTATGGCTCCCTGGGCAAAACAGGTTCTGCGAAATATCTTCCTGTAGTAATTTTGAGGCTTTTCAGGCAAGACGTGCAAATATACGTTATCGGCCCAAAGGACAGACAAAAACCCGTTTATTGCACACGTTAAATGGTTCCGGACTGGCAGTGGGGCGTACTCTTGTTGCCATATTGGAAAACTATCAGCAGAAGGACGGTAGCGTCTTGGTTCCAGAGGCCTTGATAAAATATATGCATGGTGTTGAAAGAATTACGAGACAATAATAGGTAAGCGTTCACAGGGCACCGCATCTGCTTTGTTGTCGGGCACTTGAAGTACAGGGAGTACGTTTGCGTACCTGTACGCCTCGCATCTGCAGCATCCTGTAAACGCTTACAGCTCAGTGGGTTATAGAAATTGGGGAAAGATGACATGAAGGTCAAATTTCCAATTTCAAGTTTCTTTTTTCTAATCAGAGAGGATTGTTTTTATCTGATCAAAGTGTTCCACGTGAAACATTGCCCCTAGGTTCCTGTTTTTATAGGCAATTAAAGGAATTTCTGCTCTATAAGCAACCATTTCATCCACAACAGAATCCCCTATATAGATAGCTCGATCTTTCTCGATCCCCAATGTCTCTAATATTTTGAATACGCCTTCCGGGTCTGGTTTAGGGTTATTCACATCAATGGCACAAACAATAATATCAAACCATTTATCTAATCCGAACATCTCGATAACCGCTGACATTGTGGTGCTGCGGTTTGTAGATACAGCAGTCAACATTGGTGGTCTAATGAATTCTATTGTGTCGCCGACCCCAGGCTCCATAATCAAACAATCAAGAAAACGGGTATAATCCAGGGTCTGAGTATACACCAAGGCTTCTTTCTGAACTACCAAATCATCTCTGAACAAATATTTTACGGATTCCTCGGCCGTGCGCATATGTACAATGGATAGTTCTTTATCATTCATTGACCCGCGACCGAATTCCTCAAGTATTGCATCATAATATGCCCTATTGGCCTCTCTGGAATCCAGGAGTACCCCATCGCAATCAAATATGGCTAGATCAAACCGACTCATTTTTCTTAAAGCCTCTTCATAATATTCTTTAAAGAAAATCCTTTTAAAACCAAATCTGAAGAAATTCCTTTTCCTTGCACCAGAACTTTATGGGACTCTCCCATTCCCTGAGGCAATAATAACATTTTTACCGCAGCCAACTCTGGAGAAAACGGATCAAATTTTCCATCCGAAAGGTCCAGAAAGGTCTCCTCAAAATCGAGTCCGGCCAAAAAAGCCCACTGAGGGGCATATCCAAGAGTAGAAAATCCGACTTCCTTTCCCCATCTATGTAAATCACTGAAGTTAACATGTGCCGTTAAATCCTGCTCACCCACCCTTTCATATAACTCCTCGTTTACGCTATGATTCATATACGCCAAAAGGGTGCCTCTATTTCTTCCTGGATGGAAATAGTCTTTTCTCGTATGTCCATAATCTATTGTAACCACAAATCCCTCAGAAATTATATCCGCTAATTCTGAAATCCATTTCATGATACCAAGATTTGCTTCTGTACGGTAACCATCAGGAATATCTGAAGGGAGCGCCTTTGCGTATTCTACCAGTTTGGGACTGCTCAACTCTGCGAACACCTCAAAATGACTACCATCTTCCTTGAAGTCTAAACATATTTCCTTAAAACCTGATGCCTCCTTTTGAATAAGATGAACAGGAAAAGCATCTAAAAGCTCATTTGAAATAATACAACCTTTAACAGAATCCAAATCTGAAAGTTTGCTTACCCAACTAATTTTATTAATAAATGGTTTCAAAAGCTCTCGCTGGTAAGTGGCTGTTTCGGACTTATGTTCTACTATTATATAATTAATCAAATTAAAAATTTTTCTGTTTGACAAATAAGATAAAATATCTTTTGCAAGATATCCGGCGCCCGCCCCCATCTCTACAATTGTAAAAGGCGTACGGTCTAATATCTCCCAGAATTCCTCTATTTGTTTCGCATGTAATGCACCATAAAGACAATGTGTATGCGGACTTGTGATAAAATCTCCCTTTTTCCCGATAGGAAAATACGATCCAGAATAATATCCATACTTCTCATGATAGAGGGCCATCTCCATGAAATCCTTGAATGTTATTGGCCCAAAGTCCTTTACTTTATTACGAATAATTTTGATCAATTCATTGGAAAAATCTTTCATTTTATGGTACCTTATATAATGTTTGACATTACAAACATTTACCCTGTTGAATGAAGCTTTGCTGCCCCCCCCTTTTGGGGATTCAACATGGTAAACTCGCTGGGTGGCCAACCGCTCAACTAAGATAAAACATCTTCTTTAAATATGCAAAATTGGTTTTGTTAGTTTCTTGTTAAAAAATTGTTAATTCTTTCTTAATAAATAATTATATCATTTTTTTAAACATTTAATCACAATTATAGAGAAAATTTTTTACATATTAATTTCATATAATATCAATTAATTAAATACTTTTTAAACAAAAATAACAGCACTTATTAACTTTATCTTTTATTTCTATAAATGGAGTAATAATATGCTAAAATTTTCAGTTAAAAAATCTGATTTTCTGAACCCTCTTTCCAATATTCAGACTGTTGTAGATAAAAAAACTACAATGACTATTATTAATAACGTATTTATTTATACGGACGAAGATCATTTATTTGTTGAGGCTACTGATTTAGAAATAAGTTACAAGAGTAAAATTCCTTGTTCAGTTACAGATCAAGGAGCTATTACTATTAATGCAAAGAAATTTTATGAAATAGTTAAAGAATTTCCTTCCGAAGAAATATTTTTCGAAGAATATAAAAATACATGGTTAAAAATAGGAGCTGACAAGAAAGCTGAATATAAGATTGCAGGACTAGCTCCTGATGATTTCCCAAGATTTAGACATATAAACAGCGAAAACGCTATTGATTTAAAATCTTCAATTATAAAAGAGATGATTGAAAAGACAATATTTTCTTCATCTTATGATGATCGTAAATACAGTCTTTCAGGTATATATTTTGAGGAAGAACATGATGAAGAAGGAAAAACTCAAA
>QMVM01000212.1 GCA_003661105.1 Methanosarcinales archaeon
AACCTTACCCTTACAACGTGGAATAAGTGTGAAATTGAGTATGTTTTGAGGGGTCTGCTGATAGCGGTTTTGGGTTGGATTTAGTCTTCGGTATTTTGGGATTTGAGAGATAATCGGATGGCTACGGCTGTTTTTTGGGTTTCCAAAGTTGAGCTGCATATCTGATTCTCCGCAGGGGGCACGCCCATGCGACAGGAGCACGCAAGAACTCGCTGGACTGCCCGGTCGGTTCGCCCCACTGAAAGCTTGCACGCAAAGCTGCTGCACACGACCGGAAGTTGCGGTTCGCTGGCGTCGATATCACAGATATAAATGACCGGACAACGCGGGGGCTCTTTTGATTTGCGTATATTGAATCAAACGATGCCGTCTCTGAGGTCGATACCCCTCATAACTCTCCTCTGCCCGCTCATTTTAGCATCGTGAATAGAAACGTTGTGAAGTTCGGATATTCTTCCATGAGTGGTTGGTTCTGTATGTGATACGACCTGAAATGTCGTTATTAGATATAGAATGTGGCTAAAGTAAAAGATAAGAACTGGGATATTTGCAATGTAGCAAAGTCCGGTTAATACGCAGAAATATCAGGTTTATTCATCAATGCAAATCTCCCCTTTTGCGACTCTGTCAAGAAAATTATTCAGATCATCCGACTTTCCCCAGATGTTATTGTAGTAATCAACAAAGTAGTCGGCGATCAGGCGGTCAGATACTTGAAAGCCGGCAGTTTCCGTTGCACCAAAACCGGTTAGAGCAATAAAAACTCGTCGCCGGTCAAATATCACCATGTTAATAGCCGGGAAATTTGCAGTCCACTGACAGACCCTCACTTCAAAATTATAATTGGGGTGGTTTTTTACATACTCTGCAAGTTCTTGTGCCCATGCAAGCATCCTATCGTTAGAAACGGCTATCAACCTCCGAACTTTTCCGTACGGGTGTTCATCACACCATTTTATAACTTCTCCAAACCAGTCTGAAACACCCTCAAAGTCTTGTGGTGGCTCATCACGGATGTGTGTAAGATCGGCTTTTTTTGACGATTGGTCAAGGGCGAGTGAACAGTCTCGGTAGAATTCCCTATAGGTTGCATATCCTGCAACTTTCGGATAGGTCCTTGCTTTGGTCGTAGCCTGTGTGAGGTGCTTTTTCAGAAGTTTGCATAGTCCTTCGCACATTTTACAAAATATATCCCGGCTACCGGGGTGTTCATAAGCTATCCATGGGCGCAGTCCCAGTTCTTCTAATGCAGGTCGCACGCCATATTCAAATAAATCTTTGAATGGGTATTTGAAAGGAATGCCGACAAAAACTTGATCAGGTGATTCCTCTAATTCAAATTCACACTGTCTTCCTGTTTTAAAACATCTTTCAATCATCTTAAACCTCCTTTTGAGACATTAACTATCTCCTATTCGCAGTACATAGTGGTTGATAAGGGCCAGCACCCCGGCAGCTAAAAACCATGCCATAACTGATAAAAAGAGCGACTCTATGAGCGTATACTTCGCTTGTACGGTGTAGAATGTAAATAGGAAGATAAAAGTGGTAGGAAGAGAATACATGCTAAATAGAGTGATTTCATGTAATTTAGACGAATCCACGGATTGCCCGATGAAGAAATAGCCTACCAAAGTTACGATGGGGAAAAGCACCAAAAGCCCTGAGATCACCGAATATTTCGTTTTAGCAAGTAAAGAAACTAATACGATTAGAGATCCGCCAACCAAAAACCGTGTCAATAGTTCAATCACATTCATTATTGACCTCTACTTTTTATTCAGCTGTATCTCATAAATGTGTTGTTCGCTAACATTAACGGCATCTCGGACATCTTAACAGTATCCTCTGGTATCAGCGTGCCCCAAAAGTATACTGCCCGCGCATTCAACCGACCTTTGTGTGTGTTATGGCACAGTCTCCGAAGTCACTCAAAACCCCGCACTTACGCACAGAGCCTGTGTCGCACTTTCGCGTTCGGTTTGGCTGCACCAGCGTCTCGCACGCACCCATATATGTAGCGAACCCGTGTGGCAGCACCGGTGGAGTCCTTCCTGTTCATTGTATGCACGGAGGCAAACCTGTGAATGTGAGTAATTCGGGTTACGCCCTCATAGCAAAGAGCAATGCCGGAAACTGGGGCAGTGCGGATCACTACATGGCGAAGATAGGTAGCGGCGAAGCCAGCACGACAGACGCCGCAATCGCGCTTGCGATCGCAGCGGGCAGCCGCGAATATGACGCACGCTGGGATGCGAGCGGCGATGGGCAGATCACCTCGCTTGATGCGCTTATGATCGTGCAGGCGGCGGCAGGTGCAATCGACATATAATCCGTGACCAAAAGAGGGTGGCGTAAGGTGTGCGCACAGTACACGCCGCCTTTCCGCCTTTTAATTTCTTCCCAAAGACCTATTCAGACCCTCCCGGAAGAAGCCACTCACGTCCCAAGCTCTCTCGACCGCCGGGTCGCTGCGATCACGGCATTCATCATGCCAGCACGCAGCCCCTGCACTTCGAGCGCATGAATCCCCCGGACGGTGGTTCCGGCAGGTGATGTCACCATATCCTTAAGCACGCCTGGATGTTCTCCTGTTTCGAGAACCATGGCAGCAGCACCGAGCACGGTCTGCGCGGCAAGTTCGAGCGCAATATCCCGCGGCAGCCCTTCATGCACCCCGCCATCAGCAAGCGCCTCAATTATCTGGAACACAAACGCAGGTCCGCTCCCGCTTAAGCCGGTAACGGCATCCATCATCGATTCCGGAACCGTGACGACTCTTCCGACTGATCCAAAGATCGTGTGTGCGGTCTCGAGATCAGATTCTGTTGCATGAGTGCCTGCCGAGATCGCTGAGATCGCCTGCCCGACCGTACATGCGATATTCGGCATCACACGGATCAGATGCGCTCCGGCAGGCAGATTCTCTTCGATCGCCCGGATCTGCACCCCTGCTGCAACCGAGATCACCAGAACCCCCTCCCATGTCTGCGGTTTCACCGACTGCAGCACTGAAGCGATGATCTGCGGCTTTATTGCAAGGATGATCGTCTCTGCGTTGCCGATGGTATCTGTGTTATCTGTGGATGTGTTAATCCCGAGTTCGGAATGCAGCGCATCCAGCCTCTCCTCGTCCACGTCGCTTGCAAAAATCCGGTCGCCCTGACAGAGGTTTGCGGCAAGCACGCCTCTGATCAGTGCTTCTCCGATCCTGCCCGTACCGATAATTCCTATCTTCATGTTCGTATCCATCTCCGATATTTCCGATTGGTCCACCTGTAATGAATCCCGGCAGGATTCATCGATGCCACAGCCCGCAGGCTTGGGCATTATGTAGTTTTGAAATAACTTACGATGAATCAGGGGTTCGCACTCATAATATAATCTCCCTTTCAATCACAGTAACCGCCTGACCACTTAAGATAACTCGACCTGACTTAACCTCAACCCTGACAGCTCCGCCTCTTTCAGAGAACTAAAAAAGCTTCGAATCGGGATTTATTGAGACGAGATTCCCAGTAAGGTCCCCAACAGCAGTGATCCGATCCGGTCACAGGATCTTCGTCAACCCCCTATAGCCGGAGCAAAAAATCTGGAAACGAAGTCATATTTACCAGTATCTGCTCTACCCATCACGATGATACCGCGAGATGGGACTTTCTTCAATAAACCAAAATTCGGATTTATGCCCCCCACTATCTCTTCTGATTCAACTTCTACACTGTAATCAAACCTGTTTTTACCCCCATATATCGGTTGTAATCCCAAAGCATTGGAGATATAAACAGGAACGTCTGAATTTATCTTATATTCTGCTGAAAAATCCAGATCAATCCACTCACCATTCTTTTTCGCTGTCAATTCACCGCTCAACGTATCAAAACGCACGATCTCGTCAGGACTCAGGTCTCCAGTCTCCCATAGAATATGGGCAGAAGCCAGAGTCGCGTGACCGCAAAGTTCGATCTCGGTATGGGATGTGAACCACCTCAAGTTCTAACCCGTGCCGTTTTCTTGAAAAAATGCAGTTTCAGGAAGGTTCATCTCTTTTGCGATATTTAACATCTCGGAATCCGGAATCCTCTGATAAAATACACACTCCTGCAGGATTCCCGGTAAATGGTTTGTTGGTGAACGAATCGACCTGAAATATTCTCATGAGCTGTTACCTCGCCCGATCTCCTGGAGTTCGAATCTTACGCAGCCTCTGCAAACGCCAGTATGTAGCCATTACAATCCTCGATGCAAAACTCCTGCATTCCGTAAAAGGTGGTGTGCGGGTCCTT
>QMVM01000213.1 GCA_003661105.1 Methanosarcinales archaeon
AATTTGTTCTGGTCGGTTGAAAACATGACGCCAACCCGGCAAATACAAATATGATTAGATGGGTGTAATCAGTGAAATCTGTGTTAATCTGTGGCTAAAACAGTATCAGCCACAGATTAACACCGATGGACACAGATTATCGGTGTAAACGACTTTTCATATCGACAGTGCTCCATTATGGCAGTTGTGGTTGCGTAAGACAATCCGACGTTCCCAGAAAATAATAAAAAGACTCATACTTTGGCTCTTCGCTGTTTCGGTGGGTGGTTGGAATTCAATGCGACCCAACCAGGTGGAGTCATGGTGATAAAATCTTTTATTATTTATTATAGATAATTAACCACAGAGGTAACAGGAGGACTTAGAGTTTTCTTACCCGACATTACTAACAGCTTCCAGCTTAAAACAGATTACATTTCTCTATGATCCTCTGTGTTTCTATGTGGTTTCATTCTTCATGTTCTATCCGGGATAGTTCATCTACACCGGTGCCTTATTTAGCAGAATGGGCACTCGTGTTACTCATACAATACAGAGAAGAGCCAAAACTGTCCAAAACTCTAAAAGCTATAGCAATTATAGCTACAAAAGCGGCCTTCGGCGATGCTTCGCATTACGCGAAAGCATTGGGAGGAATATCGCAGATCTGGCGGCAAGGCTCAAAGCAAATCAGTTGAGAAGCCGGGTTTTCTACCATCATCACGTCAAAATTCGTGGTAGGGCTAAGACTGCGCGGGTGGGTGAAGCAGTCGCTCCATGCCTCTTATATGTTGCGACCGCAGTCCCATGAATCAATCTTCGCGCAGCCACGCCCACGCGGCACCAATATCTGCTATATGGAAATACTTAGCTTCGCGGGCATACGATAATGGCTTGACCAGCGACGTCACCCACTTCTCCCAGCTTTTATCGCCGACGATGGCCATCTTGTCGATGTTCTTTCGGAATTCACGTCCGAACTTCAGGTCAGACCACTCCGCTTTTATAGTCGCGCCATGGAATTCATCCAGGTCCATAAGCATGCGTATGTTGCCTTCCTGCTTAACCAGTGCCTCGACCTCGGGAACAATCATATCGTAATCGGCAGCAACTAGTTTTCCAACCGTCTTGTAGCCAATCACGTTACCAGAGCTTTCACTTAATTTCTCGATCATGGTTTCCTCTCCAGCCCCCAAACGTTCGTGACGGTGCAAGCACACATCATAGACTCCGAGGAACTCCTCACGTACAAGATTTTAAAGACCTCGAACTCTCTAACTCTTTCGCGCAACAACACATTCCATATAGTACGGCGAAAGCATCAATCCGCTATTAAACTTTATGCCCGATCCCCTGCTCCACAGCCGCTGCCACGCCAAGAATCCCCGGTTCATCGAAGTACCGCCCGATGATCTGCATCCCGATCGGCAGTCCCTGTGTGCGCCCACACGGCACCGATACCGATGGCACGCCTGCGAGGTTTATTGGAACTGTGTTCACATCAGCCAGATACTGCGAGAGCGGATCCACGAGTTCCCCTATCCGAAACGCAGGCATCGGCATCGTCGGCGCAATCAGGACATCAACGTCCTTAAACGCCAGATCGAAGTCATGTTTGACGAGTGTCCGCACCTGAAGTGCTTTTAAGTAGTATTTGTCGTGATACCCGCTCGATAACGAGAACGTGCCAAGAATGATCCTCCGCTTAACCTCTGCTCCGAACCCGAGCGCACGAACCTCAGAAAACGTAGTACTCCAGTCCTTATCCTCGGTCCTGAGACCGTATCTCATTCCGTCGAACCGTGCCAGATTTGAGGATGCCTCCGAGATTGCGATGATGTAGTATGCGGCAAGCGCATAATCGGTATGCGGCATATCGACCTCCCTGTATGTTGCGCCCTCGCTCTCAAGATGGTGTATCCCGTCCCAGACCGCACTCTCAACCGCAGGGTCGATCCCCTCACCAAAGTACTGCGCTGGAATGCCGATCGTGAGCCCCTCAACATCGCAATCGATGCTGATCTCGGTATCGACCTCCACAGACGTCGAATCCTTTGGATCGTAGCCAGCAATGATCGAGTAGAGGAGTGCGACGTCCGCAACGGTAGATGCGATCGGTCCGATCTGTTCGAGCGAGTTTGCATACGAGACAAGCCCGTATCTGGATACCGCGCCGTACGTCGGCTTCAGTCCGACAACGCCGCAGAATGACGCAGGACACCGGACAGAGCCGCCTGTGTCAGAGCCAAGAGAGATTGCCACCTCTCCTGCTGCAACAGTGGCAGCACTCCCGCCTGATGAGCCGCCAGGCACGCAATCCGGATTGTGCGGATTTTTGGTCGGCCCGTAGTAGCTGGACTCTGTGGATGTACCCATCGCAAACTCATCCATATTCGCCTTCCCGATTACGATTGCGCCTTCGGCGTACAGACGCTCAACCACGGTTGCGTCGTACGGAGGGATGTAGCCATCGAGAATATGTGATGCGCAGGTCGTCCGGATGCCCGTCGTCGACATATTGTCCTTGATCGCGATTGGAACGCCTGCGAGTTTGCCGCCTGATTTTAATTCTCCTGAATCAAGAGCGCGGGCACGCTCGAGCGATTGGTCTTCCGCTACTGTTATGAATGTGTTAAACTTGCTCTTGCGGATCTGCTCGAGATGTTCGAAGGTGACAGCCTCGGCAGATGCCTCCTCGACACGCCGCAGTACATCAGTGATACTCATCATGATTTACGTTTTGATATGGTGTAGATTCTACTTAAGTTGTGTGCCAGCGCCATCATTTCCATCCAGAGCAAATACTAAAGATCGGTAGGGATAGATAAACGACAATTGATATGAGCACTATATGGCAAGAGATTGCACGATTTGGAAAGAAACTTGTAGAATACGGCCTTGTTGAGTCGCACTTCGGCAATATCAGCGTCCGCACCGGGGACGGGATGCTGATCACGAGAAGCGGATCCGCACTGGACGAGATCGACCGGGATTCTGTTGTAGAGGTCAGTATCGATGGAACCTCAAGCATGGACATGATCGCGTCATCAGAGGCGATCGTGCATCGCGCCATCTACAAGAGCACGTCAGCGCTTGCAATTGTCCATGCGCACTGCCCTTTTTCGGTGATCGAGTCCCTAATCGAGGATTCCCGGGTCGTTCCGGCAGATAGCGAGGGGCTATACTTCCTGCACGAGATTCCGATCGTTACAGGCGGAATTGGAACATCGGAACTTGCAGAGAATTCCGCCTCATCTTTGCGTGAGCACACGGGTGTCATCATACGCGGGCACGGCACGATCGCCACCGGGATGCTTCTTGAGGAGGCGTATGTGGTGACAACCCAGGTCGAACACAGTTGCATGGTGAAGTACTATCTCGACCTCTTTAACGAGTGTAAAGGGCGCGGGCGCGGAAGGTGATTTGCGAGATGGATGCGGTAGTGATGGCCGGCGGGGTCGGGAGCAGGTTCTTCACAGGGGACTGGACCGGTGAAAAGCCGATGGTCAAGCTTTGCGGAAGACCGCTTATCACGTATATGATCGATACGCTCAGGCGCAGCAGGTCGATAGATCACATCTTCGTCGTGACCTCCCCAAGCGTGCCGCAGACACAGGAATATCTTGAGGCGCACGGGGGTGTCGAGGTCATTCCCGCGCCCGGTCTCGGTTATGTCGGCGACATGGTTCACGGGATAAAGGCAGCGGGAATTCGGGTGCCGGTACTTGTTGTCATGTCTGACCTCCCGCTTGTAACCCCTGAGATGATCGATAGGATTGTTTCGATCTATGACAAGCGGGATGAACCCGCGCTCTCTGTTCACACGCCGCTTTCTGTCTGCACAGAACTCGGACAGCACCCGACTGCGGTCTTCAATCGCAACGATGAGTTGATCGTCCCGTGCGGTGTTAACATCCTCGATGGTGGTCTGATCGAGGAGGAACAGCCCGATTATAACCTGATTCTCCCTGAGATCGAAGTTGTGCTTAATGTGAATACGGTCCAGGATCTCAAGCGGTGCGAGCGCATCATGCTTGGACAAAGCATCTGATTTTTCGAACTCCTGTGCTGTGGTGCACGGATGCACCAACGGGCAACAGCGACTTAAAAAATCCGCGCCTATCTACGAACTAACCGGGAACACAGCCATACATCTACTATGATGACCTATAACTCAGATACATGGATACCACGACCGATCAGATCACCAGACTGGTGAACAGTTTGTATAATCAGAATAATATTATATCGACGAATATGCCCACAGATACAGGTCTGAGCTTATCCGAAAGTCGCCCTTCG
>QMVM01000214.1 GCA_003661105.1 Methanosarcinales archaeon
CCAGATGCATAATCGGGGTAATGATCAAGATTGTTACCACAATCCACTCTGTGAAGTAGAAAAGGAACCATTCCCGCTCGAAAAGATACGTTAGTATCCATGCACCAGCTACGAAGTCCAGCTGATCTGCGATCGGAAACGGAGCCCCGCGCGCAAGCCCGATTCTCCGCTTCACAAAACTCATTCCGAGATCGCCAAGCAGCGAACCGATCGAGAGGCAGAGAATCGCTGTAAGTGTGAATTCCGGAAACGGTATGGGTGCATACGGTGCGATCAGTATCTGAACCAGCCCGATCACGATTCCCGCCACAGTTCCGGCAAAGAAGCCTATGTACGTCTTCCCATCCCCAAGTATCCTTCGCCCATCGGTGAAATTTCTGCCGGAATCGATCGCAGTGCCGCGCCCGAATAGCGCTGCGCACGGGTTTGGCAGATACGCGGGCAGCATCAGCCAGAGTGCGGTAAGTATGACGGTCGTTATGATATCGAACACAGGCATGGTATTGACTTCCGGTCTATAAAATGTTAATAGGGGGTGGCACAAAACATCATGCATGACATCCACGAGCTATCTGACTCTTGACGATGTAGCCACAACCGGAAAGACCCTGCTTGTACGGGTCGATCTAAACTCGCCAATGTCTCCGGATGGGACGATTCTGGATGATTCTCGATTTAAAAGCCATCTTCCGACCTTAAACGATCTTATCGATTCGAAGGTCGTGTTGCTCGCGCACCAGAGCAGACCCGGGAAGATTGATTTCACGACCATGAAGGCACATGCGCAGCGTCTGGAGCGCCTGTGCAAGCGAACGGTCACGTATGTGGACGATATATTCGGATCACACGCGATAGACACGATCCGGTCGATGGAATGCGGCGACATCATCCTGCTTGAAAATGTGCGGTTCTATTCGGAGGAGATGCTCTCCCGATCCCCTGCCGAACATGCAGGAACATGCATGGTGAAGCGCCTTGCTCCACACGCAGATATGTTCGTGAACGATGCGTTCGCGGTCTCGCACCGATCGCAGCTCTCTGTTGTCGGGTTTACCACTGTTATGCAACCGGTTGCCGGACGGTTGATGGAGAAGGAGATCAAGTCACTGAGCAGGGGGCTTTCAAAGAAAGGGACGGTCTACGTTCTCGGCGGCGTCAAGGCGAACGACTCGATCGATGTCATCGAGAACGTTGCCGCGCGTGATGAAGTGGACGCAATTCTTGTAACCGGGCTTGTTGCAAACGTGTTCCTGGCTGCAAGCGGTGCTGATCTCGGCAGTAAGAATCTTAATTTTATAAATTCTATCGGCTGTACTACACAGATCGGACGAGCATGCGAACTACTTACCGAATACGGCGACAAGATCGAGCTACCCATCGATCTCGCGGGTGCCAGCAAGGACACTCCTGATAAGCGTGTCGAGATCCCGGTACCCGAACTGCCGACCGACCTCTCGATCAATGACATCGGAATCGAGACTGCGGTTTTGTTTTCAGAGAAGATCAAGAACGCAGAGACTGTGATCATGAACGGACCTGCCGGCATCTTCGAGAAGGATGCTTTCGCACTCGGAACAAGGGAACTCATCCTTGCAGCAACAAAATCGAAGTTCTCAATAATCGGAGGCGGACACATCGCAGCAGAGGCGTACACCCTCGGCATTGAGTCAAAGATCTCGCACATCAGCACGGGCGGCGGTGCATGCATCGATTTCCTATCCGGGCGTACACTTCCCGGAATCGAGGCGCTGATACACAATCCCTTTGTGAAGGGTTAGATTGCTGATGGCTGCACTTACTGACGCCCATCGTGATTTATTTATGCGGATTCCTGTAAAAAGCGATTAAATCACGAATGCCACGAATAAACGAATGTCACGAATTTAAACATGGTGTTTGCTGTGCTTGCGCCACCACAGAACAAACGACTTCAGACGATCAGGTGACTCTGGTTATTTCGTTACGACTCCTTATCAGGTATTTGCGTATGTCGCCGATACAATTTACTCGAGCAGACCGCTTGCCAACCGCCAAAACACCCCACAAACCATGACCGAAACAAACTCTTGCATCGATAAAATCGCATCAGCGGTCCATGAATGCGATGTCAGAAGCATCACGTGCGTGCCAGGGTATCCGGTAACCGAACTTGCAGAGCTCCTGATAACAGAGGCGGATGCGAAGTGGTGTCTGAACGAGAAGGTTGCGCTCGAGATTGCGCTCGGAGCGTCCGCGTCTGGTAGCCGGTCGATGGTGATCGTTAAGCATGTCGGCATGAATCTTCTGTCAGATCCGCTCATCACGGCAAGCACGCATAGAATCGGCGCAGGGATAGTGATCATCGCTGGAGATGACCCGATGGCAGTGGCGTCCCAGAATGAGCAGGATTCCAGGTACTGGGGCTTAATTGCAGAAGTTCCCGTGCTCGATCCGAACCCCACGAACCTGCACGATGCGATCTTTGAAGCATACCGCATCAGCGAGACCGCGAGCACGCCGGTGATCGTCCGGGTGACGGATCGTGCGCTCAGATCGGGGTGCGTGGAAGGGGGGGCGCAGACGCTAGCCCTGCCAGAACCGTTCGACCGAGCGATCTGGGAATATTCGATGCATGGCAGGCACCAGTTATTTCACATGGATACGTATCCGCTAATCGAGGATATGTCCGAAAGATCACATCTCAACCATTGCCCTGAAGGAGAGGGATCCGGCGATGGGCAGATGTGCATCATCTCATCCGGCTACGCTTCGATGATCGTCACAGCGGTCATGCGCCAGAATGGAATCGAGATGCCGCATATCCCGCTCTCGTTTGTAAGTCCGTTGCCGGTGAAGCGGATAGCAGAGTTCACCTGTGACCGGCGCGTCCTTGTTGTTGAGGAGACAGAGCCGGTGATCGAGGGTCAACTCGGAACCGGAACGTGTAATGTTCTCGGAAGGAGGTCGGGGCATCTGCCATACGGGGGTCTGACAGAAGGGGATATCCTCTTTGCGATCGAGAATATGGATAAAAACGAGATTGCTCTCGACATCATTCCTGAGACGCTGAAAAACCGCGGATACTCCCGGGACATCTGCGATGACTGTCCGTTCATACCGGTATACGAGGCGGTTAGATCGGTCAAGAAGAGCAGCGACATAAAGTTGATGATCGCCGGGGATATGGGCTGCTCGATACGGACTGCGCCGACAGGGATTGTGGACGTTGCTTACGCGCTCGGTGGTGCGATCGGGGTTGCGTCAGGGATGCCTGCGAAGAGCATCGCCATCATAGGCGATTTCGGGCTCGTCCATTCCGGGTTGCAGGCGCTTATCGATGCGGAATTTAACCACAGAGACGTTCTGGTGATCGTTCTGGCAAACAGGGTTTCAGCGATGACAGGGGGGCAGAAGGTGCCGGATCCGGAGCGGATCGTCCGCGCATGTTGCAGTGATGTTGCAGTGGTCGATGAGAGCGCGGGCAGGCAAGCAATCGAGCAGTTGATCCGGCAGAAGCTTGCTGCACGCGGGGTGTCGGTGATCGTTGTACGCAGGGAGTGCAGAAAATATCCTGATGCTCCATGATACTTGCAACGAAAGCGACGCGGATACGAAAACGAGTTGTACACTTCCCACAATCCATATCGCCAATTTTAACTTTCACTCTGTATAATTTTACTGGTCCATTCAAAAACCGCCACTGCAAGATATAACGCATCAATATATTCCTCCTCACTTACCGGTTCGTACATGCCGGGATAGTGAGTGTCCACAGCATAATTCGTGAGAATTTTAAATCGGTTAATATCATCCGGTATTTCGACACCAGTCTCTTCAATGAGTTTAAGAAGCATTCCTATCGAATGCGTCTTTGGGAATGGTTTGTCAAGTCTGACAAGTAACGCCTTCAGCGATTTCTCAGCGGCTTGTTGAGCATCGAAACAAAGGTCTTCATAAAGTAGCTCATCAGAGATCTTTTCTGCTCTTGTTCTTTCTAAATTATTTCTTGCTCTTTTCAACCATTCTGAAATAATATCTTTATTTTTCATACACTACCTGTCCGTATTTTACAATTTCATTATATATCAGAAAAGGATTATCTTTTAACTTATCAAATGTTTCAGGAGTCTCTACGATCACGTCAACCGGTACATTCACATCAAGCATGAGGTATATTCTCTGCGCAAGTTTCCTCTTATGAACAACACCGCTCTTCAGGACGAAAATATCATAATC
>QMVM01000215.1 GCA_003661105.1 Methanosarcinales archaeon
ATCAACATCAAAAACAGATATGTACGGGCGGACTGCCCGGAATTAACGCCTGTGGAGAAAGGTTGCATGAGCAACCGCTATGAATCAGGAAGCCCCGTTACTTGTAGCGGGGAGGAAGTCACGATCGACAGCAAGACCGCAAAACATAGGACCGAGGTGAAAAAATAATGGAAACCATAACAACAGAAGCAAAACTAACGCCCAAACTCCTTGAGGAACTGGAGAATATCATCAAAGAAGGTTGGTATACTGATAGGAGCGAGGCAATCAGGGATGCCGTGCGAAAGCTTATAATGGAGAGAAGACTCTCGAAAGAGGGGCGGAATATCGTAAAGGATGTTGAGGGATTGCATGGTTAAAGCAGTCTCAAACTCCGGTCCGATCATACATCTCTCAGAGGTCAACTGTTTCGATGCGCTACAGATAGCATACGTGGTAATCCCATCTGCTGTGTACCACGAGGTGACCCGCTAGGATAAACCCAGGTCAGAAGAACTGCAAAACTAACAGATACCAGTTATCCGGCTTAACGAAGAAGAAAAAGTCTTTGCCATGCGATTGTGCAGTGCGTGTGGAATTGATGCGGGGGAAGCTGAAGCAATTGCACTTTGTCTTTCCAGAAAGTATCAGCTATTTCACTGATGACTCTGATGCAAGAGACGTTGGTGAGCTCTACGATATCGAAGTCCATGGTACGGCAGGAATCGTTGCAAGAGCGTACAGTTTGGGATTGCTGAGTTACGAAGAAACGAGACGGGTCATGCACGATCTACACGAAAGAAGCAGTTTGTACATGACAGAAAGGGTTTATCGTATTGTGATGGACATGATCGAAAAAGGATGATGTTGCACGGATTCTCGACATTCCGAGATTCGAATCGGATACTACCATCCCACATCCTCACAACGCAATAAATTTATACCATCCAAAAAACAGATTAGAAACCATAAAAACGGTCACACTCCGGTTGCCGGATTATTTAGCAGAGACTTTACCTGCAGAGGAATCGTCCTTATGCGAAATCCTGAAATTGGGGTTGAAACAGTTCAGGATAGAGTGGGCAATAAAGAGATATAAGAAAGGAGGCGTGTCTCTGGCGAAAGATGCCGAGTTGGCAGGCGTTTCCATCAGGGAAATGATATCAATTGCTTACGCCCACGGATTGGAACCCAGATACGATGAATAACTCGTTGAATCCATAATAACTCCGTAAGTGGCAGTTAACCTGTGAAAATGGCAAAAATAACTGCCGTCTCCGACTCAGGTCCCTTGATGGCGTTGGCAAAGCTTGTAGTTCTCTACAAGGTATTTTCGATTTATCCTACGTTCATCATATCGGAAACGGTGTATCCTGAGGTGGTGACATCAGGCTCGGTCATTGGAGCCGGAGATGCAATAGATGTGGGTAAATTCTGTCGGAGCGGGGAGATTGTAATTTTCCGGTCAGGTGAAATCGAAGAAGTCCCGCTGGATACACCTTCTGAATTGCATCGGGGCGAATTGGAGACGATGAAACTGGCTTTACAGATTTCTTCCGATTATCTTCTCATTGATAACTTCGATGCCCGTCAGGTGGCAGAGAAATCTTCGGAATTCCCGAAAAAAAGTCGGCTGCTACGACCGTGAAAGGAACGGTGGGGGTTCTGATCGAACTGTATCAAAGGGAAATGCTCTCCAAATCTCAACTGAAAGAGTACCTTTGGGAAATAAAGAAACATAGGGACCTCCGGATAAGTTCCAGATTATGCCAAAGGTTGATTAATGCATTGGAAGCTGGAGATTTGTGATCGCGCACATCGAGATTTGACTAGCAGACTTGGAGCGTATACACTCCTCGGCATACCTGATGACCCCGTCCACCCCCTCTCGCGCCAGTTCAGCCCAGATACCGCTCCGCGGACATCGCAGCAAGCGCACCATCGCCGACAGCGGTCGCAACCTGCCTGAGTTGCGTTGCCCGGCAGTCGCCAGCCGCAAAGACCCCTGGTATCGAGGTTGCGAGCTGCTCATCGGTCAGGATGAACCCGGCATCATCCTTCCCGGCATCGATAAATTCGGTGTTCGGAACCAGACCCACATACATGAAAACGCCGCTAACTGCAAGTCGGGCGCGTTCTTCGGTCACAACATCCCGAAGTACCACCCCTTCGACAGTATCCTTCCCTATGATCTCTTCGACGACCGAGTTCCAGACAAACTCGATCTTTGGATTCGAAAAAGCCCTCTCCTGCAAAATCTTTGTAGCCCGGAGTTCTGAGCGCCTGTGGGCAACGTACACTTTGTTAACGATCTTTGACAGGAACAACGCCTCTGTTATCGCAGAATCTCCACCACCAACCACGATAATGTCTTTATCCCTAAAAAAGAAACCGTCGCATGTAGCACAGAAAGATACACCCCTTCCGATAAAGTCCTCCTCGCCTTTCACGCCAAGACGGCTCGGCTTTGCCCCTGATGCGATGATGACCGATCTTGTCTTGTAATCACGACCATCGGCCTTTACCAACTTATACTCGCCCTCGTCCTGTATCGTAATCACTTCTCCGTCCTCGACTTCGAGATCGAATGATCTTGCCTGCTCCTCGAACTTCTGCATCAATTCGTACCCGCTGATCTCTGGAAATCCCGGATAATTTTCAACGGAATCGGAAAGTACGATCTGTCCGCCGACACCGAGTTTTTCTATGACTATTGTACTAAGGCGCGCCCTCTTGGCGTATATTCCCGCGGTGATGCCGGCAGGACCTGCCCCGACGATAACAACATCGTATATCTCCATATTCAAAGCAAGGGGAACATTTTACTTAAGGATTGCCGTTGCCGGGAGTTGATCTCTTTCCACCTGCGAACGCTTTCATTCGCGGGCACCACTTATCAGGGCGCACACCCAACACATTTATGACTGATCGTTTGATTCTTATCACTAATGAAACTCGCAATCATCGCCGGGACTCCGGGATCCGGGAAGACCTCTATACTTATGCATGCAATCGCATACCTGGGACGTAGCGGTATCACTCCGGCTGTGGTCAAGGTGGACTGCCTCTTCACAGACGACCAGACAAGGTTCAACCGGCTCAATGTTCCGGTCCGCGTTGCGCTCTCAAAGGATATGTGTCCTGATCATTTTGCCATCTATAACGTCGAGGAGATGCTATCGTGGGCACAAGAGCAGAACGCGGACTTATTAATTAGCGAGACCGCGGGTCTGTGTCTGCGCTGCGCCCCTTACGTGGATCAGTGCGTTGCGGTCTGTGTGATCGATGTGACTGCCGGACCGAATACGCCGGCAAAGGTCGGTCCCCTCCTGACCACTGCCGATGTGGTGGTCGCGACCAAAGGCGATATCGTATCTCAGGCAGAGCGGGAGGTCTTTCGGGAGCGGGTCATCGAGGCGAACCCGCGATGTATCATCATCGAGGCGAACGGTCTCTCCGGGCAGGGCGCATCCGAACTCGGAAACGCGATGATTCAGGCACCTGAAATCGAGATCGGCAACACCGAGATGCGGCTGAGGCACAATGCTCCGCTTGCGGTCTGCACGCTCTGCACCGGCGAGACAAGGGTTGCAAAGAAGTATCATTCAGGAGTTCTCAGGCACACCGACGGTTTCATGGAATATCAGGGCGAGTGAGGGACAGACCGGGGGGCGAGTCGCATGAGACTAGCGGTACCAGAGAACCCACGGCTTTCTCATAAAACCCAAGACATCACAAAGCCTCCTCCACTGATCGTGACACGACTCGTTAAGACTTTTCTCTAAAATTCTCTGAAACATCCCAAAAACACCCTTATCGACACCATTCTCTATAAAAATTGATCTCCAGAGCCAAAATTCGCCATAGCTCCAACTATCCCGCGTTGATCACCCTCCGACACTCAGATGGCTTACAACGAGTTACGAAAACCCAAATTCACGATCGCAAAAAATTGAATTTCAATAAAACACTTGCTAAAACATCCTGTGAATCGCAAAAAGAATCGATCACTTCTTTAAAGTTTTTCGGATTCGTTTTCCGAGACTTTTTAATTTATTCTGGTCGGTTGAAAACATGGCGCCAACCAGACAAATACGGGTATTATTGTGTGGGTGTAATCAGTGAAATCGGTGTTAATATGTGGCTAAAATAGTATCAGCCACAGATTAACGCAGATGGACACAGATTAGCGGTGTAAACCACTTTTCAGACCGATAGTTCTCCATTATGGTAG
>QMVM01000216.1 GCA_003661105.1 Methanosarcinales archaeon
ATATAGCCGATGTGATACGCCACGAGTGGCGCAGGCAGGCTCTCTATCATCGATCCGTTCACGACATTCGTTGCACCAAGGATGCTTGCGTTGTATGTCACTCTGATACCCATGGCACCTATAGACGGTGCGTCTGTGATATTGATCGACACATTCACAGAATCGCCAACGCTGCCCTCTGCACTTCCAATACTCACGGTAGTATCCGAAGATGGTAATTCGAGTGTGATATTGTACTCAAAGCCACCCGCACCCACTTCCGCCTGCGTGACGGTGTGCTCTGTGACGCTGGTACTTGTCCCGCCCGTGGCATCGAACCGCAGTACGTCGGTTGCATCCAGATCGGTCCCGGAACTTAGACTGATCTGGTAGTAGTTACTGCCGCAACTTGTTTCACTCTGCCACTCTCCATACGTGTTCAGATTGGTTATGTTAACCAGAGGGCTGTTGCACGGGGTGCTGTTTTCATAACAGACGTATCCGTGGATGAAAAACGGTTCTGGTGGTTGTGAGGCTTTTACTTTAATCGATCCATCGCCTACGGTCGCTGGAATCTCTTTGTATGAGGTGTCGCCCAATAGTGCAACATCGAGGTTCACTGGTGTGGAACCGAAGTCAATAGCTTTGAATGTCACATTGGCAAAGATGATATCGCCACTTGCCCCATACGAATTCGATGCTGATATACAGGTAAGTCCGATTGTATTGTCCGCATTATGCGCAGCAATCTGAGACTCGGGGCCGTCAGTAACATTAGTTATATGTACCACTGATGGGTCGTATGTGATGTTTATCGTACCAGTGCCATAGTCCGTTATGTTACAGATCCGGATCGGAAGGACGATGTCCTCGCTCGGTTCGACAGTGGCATTTGCGATGGATAGTGTTGTTGCACCTGCACATGCTGCACCTGACAACAACAATATCAGCAGTCCGATTGAAAATGTTCTTAGTTCTGTGTTATTCATTGATTTATCCTCTCCTTTTAGGATTTATTGGGATATTCTTCGCATGTCAACGTCTGTAAGATCATCAGCGCATCGAGTGATGTAACTGCATGATCTCCGTTTACATCAGCTATTTGCGAGTATTCACCGCGGGTAGCCATCCCCAGTACAATTACAGCATCAGAAGTTGTTAGCTCTTTATCATCATTGACATCACCCGGTATTGATCCGAGTGCGATCTCGATTGACCCGTTGTTCACGGTCGCTGGAATCTCTTTGTATGAGGTGTCGCCCAATAGTGTAACATCGAGGTTCACTGGTGTTGAACCGAAGTCAATAGCTTTGAATGTCACATTGGCAAAGATGATATCGCCACTTGCCCCATACGAATTCAATGCTGAGATCAGGGCAAGTCCGATTGTATTGTCCGCATCATGCGCAGCAATCTGAGACTTGGGACCGCTTGTAACATCGTTGACATGTACTACTGATGAGTTATATTCGATGTATATCGTGCCAGTACCATAGTCTGTTATGTTGCCAATCACGATAGGGATGGTGATGACACCACTCGGTTCAACAGTGGTATTTGCAATGGATACTGTTGTTGCACCTGCGCATGTTACACCTGCTAATAACAACGCCAGCAGCCCGATTGAAAACGTTCTTGTTTTTATATTGCTCATCAATTTTTTTATCCTTACATTTAAGTGTAATATGTCCTATTGATTATTACCTCGTCTTACAATTGTGAATGCGATCATCAATCCGATTACTACGAATACAGCTTCAAACCCCGGTACTGATGAATTTGGTGTTGGTGTTGTAGTTGGTTGTATATAGTTAATCTTTTCATTCTCAAGTGTCGATACTGATACTGGTGTTGGCGTCGAGCGTATACTCTCATCTGCAATACCTTCAGACGACGGGGTTTTCACTGGCGTAGGTGTTGATGTTGGCATGGTTGATGGTGTTGACACTGACGTTGATGTTGCACTGGTTCCCCTATCAGACGCAGTCTGTGGGGGTGTTGTTGCGTCCCCGGAAGTTGTGAACGAGCCATTGCTTATAGTCGCTGGAATCTCTTTGTATGAAATGTTTCCCAATAGTGTAACATCGAGGTTCACTGGTGTTGAACTGGATCCAATGGCTTTGAATGTCACATTGGCAAAGATGATATCGCCACTTGTCCCATACGAATTTGATGCGGATATCCAGGCAAGTCCGATTGTATTGTCCGCACCATGCGCAGCAATCTGAGACTTGGGACCGCTTGTAACATCAGTGAGATGTACTACTGATGGGTCATATTCAATCTCTATCGTGCAAGTGCCATAGTCTGTTATGTTGCTGATCCTGATGGGAGTGGTGATGACACCACCCGGTTCAACAGTGACATCTGCGATGGATATCGTTGTTGCCGATACTTCGCACGCATGCATAACAGCCAGCGAGAGTAACAAGCATGTAATTAATATTCTTGTCATAATCCTGTTAGTCTTATCTATGGTGTTTATAAAAAAATAAGGAATGGTATCCCAACGGATATCCATTCCATCTATTTCCATTTATCTTATGGCGCGGGCTCCAGATGTGCGGTATATCGTGCGATGTAGAGTGCATCGAGCATATTTACGCCATTATGGCTATCTGCTGGTATGGTTCCGGATACAAGTTCATCCGGTGCAGACTCCAATCCAACTGTGTACCTTGCTATGTACAGGTAGTCGAACATGTTCACCTCGTTGTCACGCACGACGTCACCGCGTCTGAGCACAGTGAGTTCGATCGTTTCAGTGGTGTTTGAGTTACCAAAGATATCGGTGGCATCCACTGTTAGATTGTGTACTTGACCGACACCTGCATCATACGGGGCGTTTACCTCAACCGTCCATTGATCAGTTCCCACCATATTAGTCATTGGGACGCTATTATTCCCAAGTCCTAATATTGAGGATAGGTTGATGGTAACACTTGCTACACCGTTTTCATCTGTAACAGTGACCGACAACACCGATACATTCGTACCAGGCACTCTTGCTCTTCCGTTGTCATTGAGAATCGTGTCCGGGTTTGCAGACGGCTCTGACACAACCGGCGCATAAGGATCTCCGATACAGATCGAACAGTTGGTCGTGAAGTATGGGAGTTCCTCGTAGTAGATGTCGCCCAGCGTATCTACTGTGAGATTCAAGTCTGAACATCCGTCGGCGTTTTCTACCGAATTAAACACCACGTTTGCAAAGACCACGTCACCAGACGCTCCGGCAGCGTTGAGTGCCGATATCATGAGCCGGCCCGGCGTGACTACGTTCCAAGACTCAACTGATGAATCATCGCTGTCGGTAACATTACTAATCTCGACTACCGATGCGTCATAGTAGAGGTTTATTGTGCCAGCGCCATAATCTGTTATGCCGCGAAGTGTGATCGGCAGTGTCGCACACTCGGGATACGGATAAATGGTGCCACAATCGATACCCACCTCGACTCCCGGCCCTCTGACTCGGATAGTATTGGTGTTGTTATACGATGACAACCCGGATGTGGAATTGTCCATGGTCACGTTTACGATGTAGGTTCCAGCAGAGGTTCCGGCGGTTGTGTTCCACCACTTCGGAGCCGGATTCGTTGCAGTGCCGCTGCCGATCATCTCGATCAATGCACCCGTAGCACTCTCGATGCGGATTTCATAGTTCACACTCTCCGAGAAAAGGCAATCGACCGATACGTTGGTGCCCTGCACAACCGGCGGGGTCGGGGTGATCACGCAGGAGATGAGTTCCGGCGGGGTTATCGATTCCGCGGCCGTTGTGAAGCTGTGCTCCTCGCTCTCATTCGAATTACTGCTTGCATCGGTGCTGTTCACCACGAAGTAGTATGTCGTAGCTGCACTTAGTCCGGAAAGACCGATGCTGTGCGAGGTGGTCATCGCCATATCGGATAGATCATCCGTATAAACACCAGACGTGGTTCCATACCTGACCAGACTGTCACTTGCTTCATCAGTGGTCCATGTGATAGTCACCGAACTATCTGTTGGTGTGCCGTTTGCGACATTGGTGATGATTGGTGGTGTGGTGTCGGCAATACTCGACGTCGTGAAGCTGTGCTCCTCGCTCTCATTCGAATTGTCACTGGCATCAGTGCTGTTCACCACGAAGTAGTATGTCGTAGCTGCACTTAGTCCGGAAAGACCGATGCTGTGCGAGGTGGTCATCGCCATATCGGATAGATCATCCGTATAAACACCAGAC
>QMVM01000217.1 GCA_003661105.1 Methanosarcinales archaeon
TCGTCTCCATGAGCGCACGAAGGGTCGGTCCGCACAACCCGCGCATCCGGGATGTCGGGATCATCATGGATCTCGGCGTGCATGACATCGACACCATCTCATACCTCTACAATGTGAAGGCAAAGAGCGTCTATGCGATCGCAGGCAACGGCTTACTGGACTCGCACGAAAACCATGCAGGCATCCTCATGCAGTTTGGCAGGGGTCGCGCAGGCATGATCGATGTGAACTGGCTGACCCCGCACAAAGTGCGACGGCTCACGGCTGTTGGCAATGAGGGGGTCGCATATCTCGATTACATCAGCCAGACCGTGGAACTGCATGATGGTGATTGGATCAGATCGGCAAAGATCGAGGAGAAGGAACCTCTCGTGAACGAACTCGAGTACTTCATCGGGACGGTCGAGGGTCAGAGGAGCCGGATCTTCGAGGACGATGGCAGATACGTGCTGAAGACTGCGCTTGCCGCGATACGGTCGTACCGGGAAGGGCGGCTCGTTGGGGTCGAGGGTTAGGGTGTGAGACTTTTTAATTTTTTCTGGGGGCTTGGATTATGGCGAAGAAGATTAATCGGCGGTTTTCCGATCCCATTCCAGAAGATAATAAAAAGTCTCATATTTTAAGGATATTTGGTACTTCCAGTGATACCTATCTCCATGATAAATCAAGTAAATAAGGAGTGCCCAAATAGATCAAGATGTGTGCGCTGAAATAGGTGTTCAACATTAAAAATTCCATAACAACGACGGCTGACATTCCGCAGGTCGCCATTTATTTTCCATAATTTCTACTGATAGTGGTTTTGAACATCTGAAAAATATTATTTTTATACTGTGGTGACACAACTTATCCAATTTCAACAGAGGATGCTTTACAGGATTGTGTAATAAATATATATCTTAATAAAGAGATTATATTCAAAAACAAAAAATCACAATCCGTAACCACTATTCACCATTTGCAAAAATAGATCATCTTACAAAAAAACACGTGTGGAATGTCAGTTTCAGGGTAACCTATGGTATGAACCCGTTATATTCCAGATGGATGGGTAACCTCTGGCGTGAGCCTTTCCAGGTATACAGTTAGTGATATATTGATTTAGTGATAGTCGACTATCACGGGAGATATTAGAGAGCCGGCACGTTCTACACTCTCCAGCCCTCTCGCAGCAGTGAATCAGGCAGAGTTAGAGTTTTTCCTGATAGATGCATGAGTACGCGCCAGATATGGCAGCGATCACAGCAACGCCGAACGCATACGTAAATTTCGCACAGATCGGGATTACGATTCCCATATTCACCATATCCGCGCTCAAGGACCTTGTCCAGACGAGATAAGGAAATGGAATATCTATCTTGACCGGAAGGACTGATGATGCCTGGTTCAGCAGCAAGACGAAGATTACCAATGCCACAACAAAGATCAGAACAAGCCAGAGGAGTTTTCTCGATGCGAAGTTGATGAACACCTTTGCGAGATCCTCGTTTCGGTTCATTGCAGGAAGTATTGATCCTGCTATCAGAAGTGCGCCGAGGTACGTGACCCCGAGCTTGAGACCAAGGCAGAACCACTCGAAGAGCGGTGAAGCTATATAGTTCCCAAAGATGATGGTCTTCGTCTCGAAAGGGGAAGCGGTAACGACAATTGCATCGGTGCCAAGCGTCAGAGACCACCATGCTCCAAGAAACGGCAGTATCAGCGTGAGCACGCCTGCAATGGCACCGGGAATATTCACCCGGTTCATGTCAAGGGGCGGAGTTGTTTCAGTCATCAGGAGACGCCTCCGACACCACGAGGTTGTTTTATGCTGAGTTCTATTCCTGAGATATTAAGCACCATCTCCATGTTACGGACTGCCGGGTTCTTCTGGGCATGAGGATCCGGGATCGCTCCGGCATCTGGCGTTGTACCTTCCAGATTCAAACTCGCCGAGCCCTTTGCAGGGATGGTTACCGGCGCTGGAAGCGATACCATGCCGATACCATCACCGACCGGGATGTCTGCTGAGAGTTCTTTCACCGTTATCGGCATATTAAGTGGTGATTGCACATCAAGTTTGACTGTGACACGGTCCCCGGAGATGTCAACGTCATTAAACTTGAAAAATTCCGATTCCCCTCCCGGTGCTCCGGAACCGAATTCCATGAGCGATTTTGTAGCCTCTGCAGGGTCTTCTGCAAAGAGCGTTGCCTGCATATCCCACCCATGGGTTGCAAAGGCAGCCAGAATGCATCCGATAAGCAAAACCGCAGGAACTATCGGAACCGCTGATCTGATGGTCTTCTCGTCCATAAGCGTTCATAACCTCTTGTATTATTAATACTTTCCATATCTCGCCAGTTTACGACCTACCACTGCCAAGACGGTACGCAAGCAGCAGAACAGATACTACGGCGATGGCTCCGAGACCCGGAGAATTCTTTTTTGCACCCTCTTCGCCTCCATCTCTCGGAACGTCTGCTGACTCTACTGCTACACGCTCGCCTCCGACACGCACATCGACCGTCTCCCACGTGTTCCTATCGATGTCTGACTTATCCGCGATCTCGAACTGGTATGTGCCAGGTGCGATGTCTTTGCTTGCACGAATTGTGATCCGGTATGTCACAGACTTTCTCATGTCCACCAACTTCGTCCCACCGTTGTCAACGATCGATATGCCGTCAGGGATCGATCTGGTGTTTATATCCACGTCGGCGTACTGAGATCCTGCGTTCCTGAGCGTCACATCGAAGGACGCTTCGGATCCGGGCTCGATCTCGACTACGAATGGAGTGTCTGTGAACGTGATGATATCATCGGCAAAGGTTGTTGCATGGCAGCCCGGGATCGATGCGACGATCAGGATGCTGATTCCAAGTAATGTGATTCTGTTCATAGGTCTGCCTCTATTCAGGTTCTTTTCTCTCTCTCGGTGAGTACGATCGCCATAGTTAGCAGTCCGATGACTGCAAAGACTGCCTCGAAGGCAGGAACCGCGCCCATGGATTCTGGTGAGGTCTGCTCATCTGTCGATACCGGTGCTTCTGCTGCACTGCCGATGATCGCTGTGCTTATACACAGGATCAATAGTACGATTGTTGTTCTGTTCATTTTGGTACTTCCTATAATTTTATAGGTACGCGGCAGAAGACCTCGCTACTTGTAGCGGGGATAAATGCCGCCGAGTGGTCGGATTTAGTCATGCTCTACCCTCTCGATACACCTCTTAATAACTTCGCTGCTCACTTCCCCCGCGGTCCCGATATAGTAACTTCGTGACCATATCCGCCCTTTGTGGAACCTCTGGCGTAGTTTCGGGAAAACCCTGAAGAGAGCTAATCCACTGGTTCCTTTTAGATATTTCACCACATCAGATAATCGGATGATGGGGGAACCGAGAGAGTGAATGCCCGTCCGGTCGCATCACTTCCCAGCCATCCGTTTAGTCTCGATCGAGCGCTGGCGTTGTGGCTAACAGCCCATAGGGCAACCCCGTCAGCAGCCGAAACTTTTATTTATGTTTCGAACCATAATAGACCCAAACCGGGGCGGGTGTGGGCGACCAGAGAATTGTGGGTGAGACCCTTCCTGCCCGAGAAAACGGGGCAAGGGGTCAACTCATGAAATACAGACACAACACCAGACAGGATCGACCGATTGTAAACGCTACAGATGACACATCCGACGCTCTTATTCGCGCACGCACGCTTGCGCAGCCAGTCTGCACCGCAGCAGCAAGCCCGACTGCGAACAGTGGCAGGGGTGCGGTGAACGCCCGCGGAAGCACCAGGGGGAGATGGTGCAGCACGGCAGTCTTGATCGCTGTTGCTGCTGTGATGCTTACCGCATTCAGCATGCCTGCGCTGGCAGCTACAGCAATAACAAACTGCACAGAATTGCAGAATATCCGCAATAATTTGGATGGCGATTATTATTTAGCCAATGACATTGACTGCTCTGCTTTTGATTACGGCGACGGGAAAGGGTTTATGCCGATTGGAACTTATGACAGCGTATTCACCGGTACCTTTGACGGCAAGGGCTATAAGATAACTAACCTGTACATAAACCGACCCTCTACTGATTACGTCGGCTTGTTTGGAGATATTGGTTCTAGAGGCGAAATAACGAATACAAGTCTGGAAGATGTAGATGTTAATGGTTCTGCTTATGTCGGCGGTTTGGTTGGTTTTAATTATGGAACAATCACA
>QMVM01000218.1 GCA_003661105.1 Methanosarcinales archaeon
ACTTCATGATAATTACCTATCGAAATGCCTGATTGTAAAGTTATTGGTTCAACACATGCACAAACATGGTCACGGTTCCGGAGATGATCGACACCAGATTCCTCACCCCGCAAAACTTCCTTTCCGCCCGAGATACACCCACTGATCATACACCCCTGCATCGTCACGGTTGTCGATAATCTCCCCCTCTATCCCGATCGCGTCCATAACCTCCTTTAAGATGATGATCTCCTCCTCCTTATGAACCGTAAACACAAGAAGCCCATTTTCGCGCAGCAAAACAACAGATTCTGACATGATGCGCGCCCAGAGATCCTTATTAAATGGATAGATCGCACCGAGCATGAATCCGATGATACAGTCGAATGATTCCGCATCAAAGAAAGCAGAAAGTTCTGTTGCGTCCAGAACCACTGACCGGTGTGGGGTAAGCACGCCGTGCTCGAGCCCCTCGCAGATCGCGCACTTGTCCGAATCCATGCAGAACGGATCGCAACCCAGTTCAGTGAGTGCGATCGTTGCCATCCCGTTGCCGCAGCAGATCTCGAGTACATCCATCCCCGTGAAATCGGTGTTGCCGGATTGTTCGACTGTCTTTAAGAGTGTTGTGAGTCTATCTACACGAGATTCTGAAAATATCTCTGAAAACGGTTTTTTTGCAGATATGCACCGGTCACATAGCATCCGGTTCACGAGCATGATCGAATAATACTCGATGATCGCGTCCATGAACTGCGAATCCGTCGTCTCCACGGTGCGGACGTTTTTCGTGTGTTCGCACAACCCTGCGCCCAGATCCGTGAAACCCGGATCTTTGCATATCGTGTTTACGAATATCATCCGGAAGTCCTGACCCTCCGAATTTGCAAGAACTGCGATTCCGAGCAGTTCATCCTGCCCGCCTGGTCCGCCCGCGCCTGTTATCCGGATCACTTCACCAAACGGCATCCCTGACCGGACGATCTCTGTGAGCTGGTGTCTGGCCAGATTGCAGGCTTTCTGGTCGCTGAAACTCATCTCTATGAGCTGCACGGGCTCATCTGCGATGCCAAGCAGGTCACTAAAAAGCATGGTGAATGAAATAGCTCCCAAGATATAAAACCACTATCTTTTTCAAGTGAGCGCACCCATCATAATAAATTATGCGGCTGGTCATGAAATTCGGAGGCGCCTCGATCGCAGATGGTGAGAAGATAAAATGGGTCGCCGAGTTGATAAACCGCTATCGGGACTATGAACTGGTCGTTGTGACTTCTGCGCTTAAGAATGTCACGGATCATCTGCTGGAACAGGCAGATATGGTAACGGACGCGGGAGACCTCGAGACGGTTCGTGAACTGGTCAGGCATCTGCGAGACGTCCATTACAGGGCGGCGCATGTAGCAATCAACGACGAGATCACTCTCAATCAGGTACTGAGCGAACTGGACAGCCGTATCTGCGAACTGGAGCAGGCTTTGACCGGGATATGCTATCTTGGTGAGTTGACCCGCCGTTCCCGCGATTACATCTCTTCTTACGGGGAATTACTCTCATCACCGATCCTATCAGGAGCGCTCCGCTCGATCGGCATCTCTTCGACGCATCTTACAGGCAGAGAGGCTGGAATCATTACCAACAGCGAATACGGGGCAGCAAAACCGCTTGAAGGCACCAATGAGCGGATACGTGAGAGCCTGCTCCCGCTGATCAGCGAGTGTGTTCTAGTGGTCACAGGCTTTATCGCAGAAGATACGTCATGCATCCCGACAACGCTCGGGCGCGGCGGATCTGATTTCTCGGCATCGCTGATAGGTGATGCGATCGATGCAGATGAGATCTGGTTCTGGAAGGAGGTGTCCGGGATCATGACAGCAGACCCGGACATCGTGCCAGACGCGCGCAACATCCCGCTGATCTCGTACATCGAGGTGATGGAACTCTCGTACTTTGGCGCAAAGGTGCTTCATCCACGTGCGATCGAACCAGCGATCAAAAACGACCTCCCTGTACGTGTGTTAAACACATTCGATCCGGATTTTACGGGCACGCTCGTGGTGAAGGAGCAGGAGCAGGGCAAAGAGGTCGTGAAAGCAGTCACCGTCGTCGAAAACATCGCGCTGATAAACATCTCTGGAGCTGGCATGGTCGGCACCATAGGGGTTGCAGCACGCGTATTTGGCGCACTCGCAGAGGCTGGCGTAAACATCACCATGATCAGTCAGGGATCATCCGAGGCGAACATCTCAATCGTTGTCGAAGGGTCGCATCTGAACATCGCTGCAGATGCCATCAGGTCAGAGTTCAGAAACGGAGTGGTACGCGAGCTGACGATGAACCCGGATGTCAGCGCAGTCGCGGTGATCGGGGCAGGCATGGTTGGCACCCCTGGTATTGCAGCACGCGTCTTTACAGCGATGGGGGGCGCGGGCATTAATGTGATCATGATCAGCCAGGGATCTTCAGAGCACAACATCTCGTTTGTGGTGCGAAGTGATGAGGCAGAGGAGGCTGTGCGTGCGCTGCATCATGAGTTCGGGCTTGGGCTGCCGAGATCGTGAATGGCTGAGCCCGATATATACGCGGATTACGGATTATTTTCGGGCCAAGCCTGAGATTCTGTGCGACGCCTAAAACTCGAGATATGGTGACTGCGAGAGTACCGAGATGCCATCATCTGATAGTTGCAGCACGCGCACCTGATTGACGGTGGCTGAGCCGCGGTGTTTCCCCACATGGACCGAGCGCTGGAGGTTGTTTCCGACACGCACCATACCAAGATTGGTGATCGAATCGGAACTGTATGCAATGATCTCATCCACACCATAGATCGTGCCGCTTGTGACGATACATGTGGCAGGAGCCCTTCGCAGAACATTGAATACATCATCAACCATACTCTTCAGCCGGTATCTCGATTCTATAGCCAGGAATACAGCTTCCAGCGAATCGATGAATATCAAATCCGGATTCACATTCTTTATCTTGCTTTCAAGCAACTTCTTAAAACTCTTGATCAGTTCATCAGGTGAGATCTCCACGGTCTTCTGTAGCCGCAGACTCGGATCAGCGATATCGACGAAGATGACCTTGCCCTCTTCCTCGAGTTTCCAGAAATCCCAGCCAAACGACGTATACCATTCTCTCTTTATGTATTCAGCCTCTTCTGAGGTGAGGACAATCATCCCGGTCATGCCTTCCTTTACGCCGTTATGTATAAACTCTCCACCAAAAGCCGTCTTACCAGTCCCTGACCCGCCGATGACAGCATTCATAGACCCTTTGAAAAAGCCGCCTCCGAGCAGTTCATCGTATCCGGGTATACCGGTCTCCATCCGTTCCATCTTTCGCTCATCATTCATTACGATTCACCGCATCTGGATTTATACTGCTTGTTGAAATATCTTTTCATTGACATCCCTTCAACCGGTAGATTTGAACCGATCCAATGTAGACGCACTCGAAGTAATCCTTGTCCTCAAACTTGTAGAGGCCTCCACCCTCATCGTACCGTTCGTGTTCGGCAGCCCCGATGTAGATGTAACTGATATTGTATTTATCCAGCAGATCGATCGCAAGAGGTAGGTCATGGGTGTTGTAGATCGTATCAGCGTCTTTTACCCTCGGTCCGATCTCATCCCAACCGCGCCCCCACATAATTTCGTGCCATCTCCATCCGATGAGAGTCGGCAAGCCAGTGAATGCAGAGACCTTTGAATCGGTGGAGTAGCTATTCCTCCCCGGTGCCTCAAGAATGACTGGCGTTCCCGTAATCTCCCTGCGGATCCACGATATCGCCAGATACTCACCCCTGTCGGACAGATTCAGATACATAGTCCCGTCAAGCGATCGCGGATTGTGATCGAGCGATATCCTCTCGGCAGTGATGGTGAGTGAACATATACCACATGATGCGAAGAGTATGCAGAAGAAGACAATCCAGATCGTTTTATTACCGCGATTTCTGCTTCTTCTGCGATTTAATAGTGATATGCTCCGGTACAGGCAGTATCCGGCTGCGATGCCCCACAGAATCCATATCTGTAAGTATAACTTAAATACGGTGTTCATGCGCTCGTTTGGGGCACTAAAATGATCATCGAGATAGAATATCTCGCAGAAGATTGCAAGCAGCGAGCCCGTCAGTACGAGAACCATGATGAAGCGATCGCTTTTCATATTCTCGTGAACCTCGTGAACCTCGTGAACCTCGTGAA
>QMVM01000219.1 GCA_003661105.1 Methanosarcinales archaeon
ATTACACCCACACAATAATACCCGTATTTGTCGGGTTGGCGCCATGTTTTCAACCGACCAGAATAAATTAAAAAGTCTCCACATTACAGACAAATCAACGGCGGGCGGTGGCATGACCTCAAACCGTTTGGAAAACAAAACCAACGTCAAGCGCCTGACTGAGTGGTTAATCTGACAAAGTAATATTAGGATCGGCACTCGATTCAATTAATCATATGGCGATTAAAGATTTGAATGGGTGTGTATATAACTTCAAGCTTCTCTAATTTAACTTACCGCTACAATTTATATAGCCGAAAGTCATGTTTTACAACTTTCGTGATTCCACCCCAGCCAAGTTCAAGTGCTTTAGCTGCTGCAAACCGCCGTTCTTGAACTTCATCCGCGCCGGACAAGGCTTTCAACCATGATGCGTATTGTGTGTTACCATCCATGATCATATATAAGAGGGGTTGCCTAACAAACTTTGCTACTTTATTTTTCGGTAGCAACTGAGTTTGTATTCATCGATATCTGACACTGTTTCCACACTCCGCCACCGTTACTGTATGCCTGTTCTGCATATTTAAACCATCGTCATGTATGTTAGCCTTGCAAATTGGCGATTCGACAGTTAACGTTAAATAATTGGAGATAAGAACGTGTTTAAAATACTAAAAAATGGATGTGCGTAAAAATGAATGTCGAAGAACCTCCTGAAGGTGCCAAAACTGTAGAAGGTGTAGCAGGTGTAGCAGGTGTAGCAGGTGGTGCATTATTTGGATGGGGGGACAGCGGTCCGCTTGGTGCAGCAATTGGGGGGTTTTTAGGGCTGATAATTGGCGCCTCCTCGGACGAGGAAGAGAGAAGAAAAAGGAAAGTGTGAGAGAGTTGCATGCTCATTGCCGCCGACAGTTCATACGCAGGGATATCTGGAATATCTATTGTTTCACCAATACCGTTCATCACCTTGACCAAAACTCACGAACTGAACCACCATGCACAAAGTCATCGACGACATACTAACCTCCACCCGGCAGAGGGTTGCGGATCTCCCTACCGCAGACACCGACGCACCAAAAAAGATCGAGCACCGGGACATCATACGGCTGATACGGCTGCGAAAGCGCGAGAACCGGATCCCTGTGATCGCGGAAGTGAAACCCGGCTCGCCAACCACCGACAAGCGCGAGATAACCCCAGATGATGCTGCAAGGATTGCGCAGGAGATGGAGGCGGCAGGTGCAGTTGCGATCTCAGTTCTGACCGAGCCTGCGTTCTTTAACGGCAGCATAGAGAATCTTTCTGCGGTTCGAAGAGCAGTCAGTATCCCGGTACTTAGAAAAGATTTCATAATCGATGAAAAACAGATATACGAGACCGAGAGCGATCTGATTCTACTGATCGCCGGCATACTCGAAACTGATCTCGAACACTTTGTCGATCTCTCTATTACGCATGGAATGGAGCCGCTTGTCGAGGTACACGACAAATCCGAACTTGCTGATGCGCTGAACACAGAAGCAAGGATCATAGGCGTGAACAACAGAAACTTAAATACATTGACCGTAGATTTATCAACATCAGAGCATCTGATCCCATCGATACCTGACGGCAGGATCATTATCAGCGAAAGCGGGACACGAGGTCCTTTGGATGCTGTGCGTATGA
This sequence comes from Methanosarcinales archaeon, assembly GCA_003661105.1. Lineage (GTDB taxonomy): Archaea > Halobacteriota > Methanosarcinia > Methanosarcinales > Methanogasteraceae > Methanogaster_A. Next base: position 1,651 of record QMVM01000219.1, read on the forward strand.
TCCGGGTTGGTGCTGATGCTATCCTTGTCGGGACTGCGGTCATGGATGCTCCGTTTGATAAGACGTTAGAACTGGTCGATGCGCTCTGACATAGAGAAGTGAGTTATCATGCAACAGAAAGGAAAGATGCCGAAACTTGACCGGGTCACGGATTACATCTGGGACATTCCGATCGACTACATGGAGAAGATGCGGGTGCCCGGCAGATTGTTCCTGTCCTCCACTCTGTTAAAGGGGCTTGAGATCGGTACCCTTAATCAGACCGCGAACGTCGCAACCCTGCCCGGCATCCGGAAGTACTCGATGGCGATGCCGGATGCCCACCCGGGGTATGGATTTCCGATCGGAGGTGTTGCTGCATTCGATTCGGAGGATGGCGTGATCAGCCCGGGCGGGGTAGGCTTCGACATTAACTGCGGCGTCCGCGTCATACGCACAAACCTGACAGAAAACGATGTCCGCCCGAAGATCAGGAAGTTAGTGGACGCGCTCTTTCGAAGCGTCCCGTCAGGCGTCGGCGCAAAGAGCAAACTGAAGGTGTCTGATTCCGAGTTACGAAGCGTATTTGAGGATGGTGCGGGATGGGCGGTCGAGCAGGGCTACGGCGTCAGCGAGGATCTCGAGCACTGCGAGGAGAACGGGGCAATTAAGCTTCCCGGAGAACTCAAGGTGAGCGATAAGGTGATGAAACGGGGGCGACCGCAACTCGGGACACTTGGGAGCGGAAATCACTTTCTTGAGGTGCAGTGCGTCAGTGAAATCTATGACCAGGACATTGCGGATTCGTTCGGGATTCACAAGGGCGACATCACTATCATGATCCATTGCGGTTCAAGGGGCGCAGGGCACCAGATCTGCACAGAACACCTGCGAGTACTCGAAAAAGCTGCGCGGAAGTACGAAATCGAACTCGTGGACCGGCAGCTTGCATGTGCGCCTGTGCAGTCTAAAGAGGGGCAGGAATACTTCACAGCTATGTGTGCAGGCGCAAACTACGCATGGGCGAACCGGCAGGTGATCACTCACTGGGTTCGGGAGACGTTTCAACGGTTCTTCGGCGACATCGAGATGGATCTCGTCTACGACGTGGCGCACAACGTTGCAAAACTCGAAGAGCACACGATCGATGGCAAGTCCAAAATGGTGTATGTGCATAGAAAGGGTGCGACCCGGGCGTTTCCTGCAGGGCATCCTGACGTGCCGAAGGCGTACCGGGATGTTGGGCAGCCTGTGCTGATTCCTGGAAGTATGGGCACACCTTCGTATATCCTCTGCGGCATGGAACGTGCGATGGAGCTTACGTTCGGGAGCGCATGTCATGGCGCAGGCAGGGTCGGGAGCAGGAAGGCGGCACTACGGAAGTATAAGGGGGCGCAGATCGAGAAGGAACTCCTTGCAAAAGGGATCACTGTTAAGGCGACGCATCCGAGCGTGCTTGCAGAGGAGGCGCCCGCGGTCTACAAACCAAGCGGCGATGTCGTCGATGTCGTGCACCGGTTAGGGGTTGCGTGCAAGGTCGCGCAGGTCGTGCCGATCGGGGTTGCGAAGGGGTAGATACGCGTCTGCGCATGTTTATCACAGAGCAAAACTTTAACCAGATACAACTCAAAACAGATCATGCGAGACGACATCCAATCAATGATAACTTGGTGGTAAAATGCCGGCAATAATCGAATTAAAGGTCAAAGACAGGACGAAGGCCTACAGTACTCTTTATTCTGCGCTACAAAGGGAATATAAACTACTTATAAGAAGTATAGACCGTACAAAACAGAATATTTTATCGTTTGAAGGAAAATACAATCTATCTTCGCAAAGATTTCTGAAAGAATATCCCAAAATGGGCGATGATCCTGATTTTATCGACTGGTATGGCGAGATCGGTATTCTGGATGCGTTGAATACCGAGGTTGCGCAGATTACGGAGATGCTTGAACAGTGCAGATAGATGATTATTTTAAAGAGGTTATTGATAAGATCAAACAGTCGCAGATTGTTGTATCCGAAAATGTAGTTTTTGATAAGAGATCGAGGTACACCGGGCGTATAAAAGGAGTTTTTGTTTTTATAGACGAATCGGTTTTGTATTTTTCTGAATTTATTGTGATCGAAGATGGTGGACGAACTCTGACACGACCGTCCTATCGGTTCCACTGGCAGGACCAGGATCAATACCTAATCAGAAGATATGACAATGCTCCACACTTCCCGGAGTTGGATAACTTCCCGCACCATGTGCACTATCCGGATCTGGTTGAACCGTTTCTTAAGGTCGGGGTCGTGGATATCTTAGAGATCGTCGAGAGTGGGATGTAGGGCGATATCACCGTGATGATCCACTGCGGTTCAAGGGGCGCAGGGCACCAGATCTGTACAGAACCCCTGCGAGTACTCGAAAAAGCTGCGCGGAAGGTAACTACTCACCTACACAGCCGGACGGGATAAACGGATCCCCTCTAAGCGCATCCTGAATCGCATCGAGCATACGACACCCGTTCTTTCGCACGGTAGATATATACCCAGCAGAATACCACA
>QMVM01000220.1 GCA_003661105.1 Methanosarcinales archaeon
GGTGTTGATCTTGCCTGCGCAGTGCGTGTGTCCGTCAACGCCGCCTGCCATCACAACACAGCCCTCTGCATCGACGATCTTTGCCCCGGCACCAACATTCTCAACGATCTTGCCGTCTTTTATACAGATCTCATTCTTCTCGCCATCGATGCCATTTTTCGGATCGTATACGACACCGTTCTTGATAATCATCTCTGCCATTTCAGGCACCTCCATTCGCTCCGTTCCCTTTCAGTTCACGGACCTTTGCAATCATCTCTGTCAGAATCTCCTCGTCTGATTTGAACGTGGTCTCGACCAGCTTCTTCATCCTGATCGGCTGGCAGTCCATCCGGTATGCGGTTCCATCGCATTCGACACCAGCGATTGCCGCCGGAATGACGACATCAGAGAATTCGGTTGTCGGGTTTGCGTACCCATCGACCTGTATCGCAGGAATATTGAAGAGGTGTTTTATCGATTCCTGTGGGAAGTGCGCTCCTGGGTCTGCTGCACCGGTTATGAACGCATCCACTTCCCTTCGCATAAGAACATCGTTTGTTCCGGTCTCGCCCGGGTTGTAGTACGGATACCCGCGTGAGAAGTCGATTGCCATCGGAAAACCGGTCTCCCATGATGCAACCTGCCCGAACCCTGTCACGTTATAGTGCCCGCGCATCCCAATCATCACGAACTTGGTGATCTGGTTCAGGTCAGATATGAGTGAGGCCACGTTGTCGCCGCTCTTGTACCTGCCCCTCGTCTGGGTGATACCCATTCCAAAGTAGATGATTCCGAACTTTGCAGCTTTACACATCTCAGCCAGTTCCACCACTTTCGTCTTCGGAAGTCCTGCGATCTCATCAGGCAGAATATCTTCGTGTCCGTTAACAATTGCCCGCAGTGCCTCAATCAGGACGTAGTCGGTGCCCGGTTTAAGCTGCAAGAGCATGTCCGCCTTCTTTGCGGTATCGGTGTTCCTGGGATCGACAACGACCATCTTCTTGTCCTTCTTTCCGTTCGGTGTGAATGCTCCCTTTGCCATCGTGGAATAACGCGTCTGGTGCCTCGGGTGGGCGTGTACAGGGTTACATCCCCAGAAGATGATCAGGTCTGCGTAGTTCTTTGCCGTACCAAGCGAGCACGACGGCGCACCCTTCTCCTGAGCAGCGAGCGCACTTGGTCCGTGACAGACGTTTGCTGTGCTGTCGATGAGCGATCCGGTCTCTTCTGCAAGCATAATCGCCTTTTCAATCGCTTCGCACGATGTTGAGCACCATCCATAAGACATTGGGCGCTTTGCAGCAACAAGAATCTCAGCAGCCTTCGTTATCGCTTCGTCGTACGAACATTCTTTGAGCTCTCCGTTCTCCCGGATCATCGGCTTCTCGATCCGCTCGTGCAGAAACGGCCCCATCGTCTTTGCCCGTCCGAGCTTGCATGCCTTTCCTACCTTTGTGATCTTGTTATCCTCGACTGTCGCCTCGAGGTCGTCACAGAGACAGCCACAGAGCGTGCATACTACGTCTTTTATTACTGGCATATCTGTTCCTCCTTTCTCACTCCTTGTACGTTGCCATCAGTTCCTTCATATTAAGTGCAGGATCTGTTGTCGCCTCGACTGTTGCGGGAATGCCCTTGAATCCAGGCATTCCGCAGCCACAGGTGTCAGGATCGACGATAGCATTCGCCCATGGCCCCATCGGGATGAATACTATGTCGTCCGGGAGTCGTTTATCAATCTTTGCAGGTACCACAACCATCCCGTGGGCGGTTGCCACCTTTACATTTTGGTCGACCGATACTCCAAGCGCTTCGAGGTTGCCTTCGTTTAACTCACAGTATGCAGCTGCATCAAAATAAGCCTGTGAGGTCTTCTCCTCGAGAGTAGCGCCCTGATCGATCGTCCTTCCCGATATCAGTATTGTTTCTATCATGCGTACACCTTCATGTACTATTAAGGTTATATGCGACTATGCGTATGTCAATAAAAGGTTTGTGTGTCACAGTGTCTACTGGTATCGATTTTGTTTGATATTCGTGTCGGGTAAATGTAAATTGATTGACCTCGCGCTTCGGCAATAGTATGGAAAAGTTTTGTTAATTTTATAGCCTTTGGCACGGCCCGGAACTCTGAGATTTCATCCCATTTCGTGTCCGTGATCCGCGGAATGTGGCGCCACTCCCAAACCCGGAAATTATAATATCTAACGATGCAAACTTATTATGAAAAACCTTCGGGAACCACAATATCCAATGTCCATCCAAAAACTACTCTCCTCACCCGAAAGCAAAACCCTTGAGTTCAAAGAGGCTGCACCATCCTCACTCTCGATTGCAAAAACCACCTGCGCTTTTACAAATGGCGGCGGCGGTTCCATTATAATCGGGGTACGAGATAAGAGCCGAGAGATCATCTGGATCGATGAACTGGGGATTCCTGATCTGGAAGAGAAGATCTCAAATATGATATACACTCTGGTTGAGCCAACGCCTGCGTTCAATGCGAGTGTATATAATATTGAGGGGAAGTTGCTCCTGAAGATTGAGATATTCCCGGGCAGTCTTAAGCCATACCATCTGAAAAACAAAGGGGAGATCGAGGGGACATATATCAGGCTCGGATATACCAACAGGAAGGCGGATCTTGATATAATTGAAGAACTAAGGCGCAGGCGGATGAATATAGGATTTGATGAGACCTACGTTCTTGAGGCATCCGCAAAAGATATTGATGTGGAAAATATCAAACGATATCTTGAAAGTAGGAAGAAAGCCCGAGATATCCCTGTAGCTGAACCCGACACTACATTTCTAAAGAAAATCAAAGCAATAAAGCAGTACAACGGGGATGTTTATCCAACCGTCGCCGGAATTCTCCTATTCTCAAGTGAACCTGAGAACTACATTCCAGGGGCAGTTGTCAGGTGCGCAAGGTTCATGGGCAACGACATGGATGAGTTCATAGACCAGAGGATCATTGCAGGCTCACTGTTCACTCAGGCAGAAGAGACCATCGCGTTCTTTAAAAAGAACATCAGGCGATCTGCAAAGATTGAAGGGCTCTACAGGACTGAAGAATACGAGTATCCTGAAAAAGCTATAAGGGAGGCGCTTGTCAATGCGCTCTGCCACAGGGATTACAGCCGAATGGGTGCAGACATTAAATTTGCCATTTTCGATAACAGGATAGAGATCACGAGTCCAGGGGGACTTCTTCCTAATATAACGATCGAAGATCTGGGAACCGGTGTATCAGAGCTTCGTAACAGGGTTATAGGAAAAATATTCAGTGAATCCGGCATGATCGAAGGATATGGCACTGGAATACTGCGGATACGCAAGTATATTGGAGAACAAGGTCTGGTGCAGCCCGAATTCATGGATTACGATGGGTTTTTCAAAGTTGTGTTTTATAATGCGGAACCGGATGGTGGGGAGGTAGAAAAGGTAGATGGGGAGGTAGAAAAGGTAGATGGGGAGGTAGAAAAATTGACCGAACACCAGAAGACGATACTGCACCTCATCAAGAACAATCCGTCCGTCTCTAAAAAAGAGATGTCAGAAACCATTGGCATCAGACCAAGTTCCATTGACAAGAATATCGCGACACTAAAGGATAAACGATATCTCCGGCGGGTGGGTCCTGCAAAAGGTGGGCACTGGGAACTTATCAGAAAACTTGATTAACTAGCCCCCAAGCTCGTTTTAAGACCGTCAGCAGTTATCCGGAATAGCGTGGAGTATCGTTGGGTATCGTTAAGTTTAAGTAAAATAACAATGATTGATATTTTGAGTCAAACAAACATCTATCATTGAAACAACTGGGCCCTCATGCCCGGGGGTTCCCACAATGGACGAGATCATAAAACAAATCAAATATCCGAAACTGCTTTTACAGATCGAACGGGTGGTCTCGTTTCATGGATACCTCGCTACAGGTGCGTTCATCGGTATCCAGATGTTTAACATCGCACAAGCTGTGCTTGGCTTCCAGGAGGGAGAGCGCATATGTGTGACCTGTGAGACCTCTAACTGTATCCCGGATGCTTTTCAGATCCTTGCAGGCGCAACCATCGGAAACAATGGGATGCGGATCGTGGACTTTGGAAAGATGGCGGTTGTGGTGAACCAGCAAGTTCCGACGGGTGTGATGTCCGCGCGTGGGATCAGGATATATCTCGACCCCGCTAAGACCGAAAA
>QMVM01000221.1 GCA_003661105.1 Methanosarcinales archaeon
ATACCCACTCATGCAGCCGTGGGCTGGCGATACATCACAAAAAGGCGATCTGAACCGCGATGGCATTATAACATCCGCAGACGCCGCAATCGCGCTCCAGCTGGCTGCCTGCGGCGAATGCGCTGCCGGAGCGAGCGCAGACCCGCATGCCACATCGCCGGCACCGGCAGCAGGCACGACCTCCATGTCGATAACGCAGGTATCAGCGCTCGGACTGAGCGTGACCGACGGCATCTGTAAGGTCGTGCTGGATGCGCGATACGGGGCTGCGAAAGCGCAGGAGGTGGTGGTAACACTTACTCTGACAAACACAGGGGACCAGCCCATAACGATGTATCCACCTGCACTCCCAGCACCAGGAGAAGGCATCACTCTGACCGCACTGGGTTGTTATCCCATACCAATTTCAGGCAACGAATCGGCAGATGTCCGGATCAAGGCGCGCGTTGCAGGAGATGTCGCGGAAGGAACATACGACGCAACCGCGTATTTTCGTGACAGCGCTGCCACCATCACGATCGACGTTCGCCGCCTGACCCCGCACAATCTCGATTGCAGGATCGCAGATGTGAGCGGAGATGGGCGGGTTACTTCTCTTGACGCGCTGATGATCCTGCAGATGGCAGAGGTGCCCACTTGAACCAGAAGAACAGATATATCCTGCTATTCCTCGCAATCATCCTATTAGCAACAGCACTCCGCTTTTACGCACTCGATGATCGGGTATTCCACCACGACGAGGGCGTACACGGATATTTGACCTACAAATTATTCAAAAACGGAGATTACCACTACGATCCGACATATCACGGTCCCTTTCTCTACTATTCTACCGCAGCAATCTTCACACTCTTCGGAGACTCGAATTTCACAGCCCGGCTGCTTCCAGCGGTAGCTGGCGTGCTGCTGATCGTGCTGGTATATTGCTTGCGCGACCAACTCGGGGAATCGGGCGCGCTATTCGCAGCAGCAATGATCGCAATCTCGCCATCGTTCCTGTACTATTCGAGATTCTTCAGAAACGACATCTATATCGCATTCTTTTCACTGCTGTTCGTCGTATCTGCCGTAAAATATCTAAAACATGGGCGCTACCGGCAGAGACTGATCTATGTGTGCACAGGAGCCGTTGCAGGTTCGCTTGCGCTCTCTGCCAAGGAGAACGCATACATCATCGCAGGAATCTTCGCACTCTTCGTGCTTGGATACATTATAGCCAAAAAAGATATAAACGCCATGAGGGTGGTCGATGCACTCTTGTTCACGCTGATCTCATTTATCATCTTCGCGTTATTCTATACAAACTTCTTGACAAACCCGGATGCGCTAATATCGGTGATACCGGACGCGATACACCACTGGGCAGAGATGCACAGAATCGAGCGCATCGGCGGACACTGGTCGTTCTATCTCCCGATTCTTGCCCGGTATGAACTTCTGATCGTCTTGCTTGCAATTGCCGGCGGGGTACATTATGTAAAAAAGAGAAATATATTTATGATATTTCTGCTTTACTGGGGCGTAACCTCGCTTCTCGTGTACTCATACCTGCAGGAGAAGGTGCCATGGTTAGTACTTCACATCCTGCTCCCGTTTGTCATGATCGCAGGCGCATATATAGGCGAGTTGCTACCGACCCTTAACAAGAGACCGCGAGCGATCGAAGCAGCAGTGGTAATCATCCTCGTGCTCTCTGCCGGACTGTTCATCCATCAAAGTATATTTATAAATTATTACGAAAACACGGATTCCGACGAGATCACAATTCGTGACATACCAGTACACGGGCTTATCTATGTGCAGACCACCTCAGAGGTGCTTGACACTGTCGGCTTCATTGAAGAGCGTGTCCGGGACGATCCGAACACAAGTATAACGATCGCTGCTCCGGATAACGATTATTGGCCACTGCCGTGGTACATGCGAAACTACAATAGATGCGGCTACCTTAATTCGGTTCCAGAGCGTTCGGATTCAGATATCGTCATAGTTCCTGCGGACAAGACGCACAATATCACACTTGACTGGAGATACTCAAAAAAGGTCTTCACGCTGCGCCCGGGATATGATATGGCGATGTACTATTACAACCCTGAATAGATCGCGTTCATGGTGGCGTGCCTGATGCGCACATCCACGAATGCATCCTTCATCCTCCGTTTCGAGTATTCATCCTCGATCCATTCGACACCTTCGAAAGCGACGCTCCGAAGCACCAGACCATACGCGGGCGCGGGCTTAATCCCCTGATGGGTGGGATGCCGCTTCGGGTCGAGTAATTCCTTGATCCAGCCGGAGTCCTGCGATCCCGCTCCGACCTGTTCCAATGCGGCAGCGATCCGGCGCACCATATTCCAGAGAAAACTCGGCGCCGAGACGTCGATGATGACAAAACCGTCCCTCTCACAGACCTCGATCCTGTTAATAGTCCTGACCACGCCTTTTATCTTCCTCGCGAAATTTGAAAAATCATGCGTTCCTGTGAAGAGCCGGCTCGATTCCTTCATAGCAGAGACATTGTACCCCCGATCGTACAGATAATATCTGTAATCGCGGCGCACAGCACCCCTGCGGGCATCGAAACCATAAGGCACCTCTGCATAAGCCCACACCCAGATATCGTCGGGGAGGTCGTGGTTGATAATTCTCGGAAGCGAGTAGTCAAACCCTGCGCCGGTATCAAACGCAATGACCTGCCCGGACGCATGCACTCCCCGATCGGTCCTTGCCGCACTCGAATACCGTGCTTCTTTGATACCATCTACAATATCATTCTTTTCGAGAGCTGCGAAGATCTCTGACTCGATGGCATGCGCGTTTTGCTGGATCTGGAACCCATGGTATCGATCTCCGATGTATGCCAGTTTGAGTGCGATTCTGGTTTTGTTAGTCATTCTTATTCCATTGCATTATTCCAAAGGGAGTCTGGTTGTATTGGATAATGGTCGTTTGAGCTTGTCATAGTTTGTGATTGCGTAGGGTGTGGAATGTGGCTGATGTTCTGGCAGGAACGCGGGTTGGTGTCGGGCGCCACGCAATTTTCGATTGATCGATATATATAATATCACGATAATTTAATTTGTAGACACAATAAAAAATCTCCACATAATACTACATATATCGCTGTCGTGCGACGATTGATGAGACTCATAATATTCTTAGACTTCTCAAGGGTGCGTTCTCAAGAAGACTTTGCACAAGACAGGCGATGCAAGTGATTGCGGTCGATGACCTTGGCGCATCGGGCGACGATATTGTGGGAATTCACCATCGATAACGTTGCTCTGCATCACTGGCAAGACGTCAGCCCAACCGATTGGGTTGCAGACCAGACTCCCAACTGCACGATCAGGGCTGCGGATAACACAGCGGGCTTGGACGTCGAGGCTGCTTGTTACAAGTACTTGACAGATGGCGGCTCATAGTGGAGCGGCTGGCTCTCTGCAAGCTGCACCGGAAGCGATGGCACCACAGCATACCAGACGATAACCGCGAGTGCTGTCTCGTTCAATCGGGATTCCGGGACGCAGAACAAGATAAAATTCAGGATCGATGATGCTCTTGTGAATACTGGCGAGAGTGGCGAGTATATGGTCAAGATCGATGCAACAGACCCGCCAGCACCAGTGATATCGTCACCGACGCATCCGGACGGGGACGAATGGTACACTAACAACGACCCTTCATTCACCTGGACAACTCCATCCGACACATCCGGAATCAGTTGTTACAGTTACACCTTCGACCAATCAGCCACCACAACGCCGGATACAACATGCGACACCACAGGAAACTCCGGATCATACACAGATGTAGCAGACGGCGTCTGGTACTTCCACATCAAAGCAGAGGACAATGCCGGAAACTGGGGCAGTGCTGATCACTACAGGGTGAAGATAGGTAGCGGTGAAGCCAGCACGACAGATGTCGTAATCGCGCTTGCTATCGCAGCGGGCAGCCGTGAATACGACTCACGCTGGGATGTCAGCGGCGACGGACGCGTCACATCGCTCGATGCGCTGATGATCCTGCAGGCGGCGGGCAGCGAACCATGAGGCGGACGATTACCTGATGCGTGAGTTCGAGGTGGCGGATACTCCCGAATTTATTGGGGG
>QMVM01000222.1 GCA_003661105.1 Methanosarcinales archaeon
ATCATCTCAGCAAGCCGCTGCAGCACCTCTGTCCGCATCCCTTCCACAAACTTGATGCTCCCGACAACGAGATGCCCGCCACCGTTTACGCCAGCGCCTTCGAGTTCATCATGCAGGGTCCGCACCATCTGCGGGATGTTCATGAGAACACCACGCGACCTGATCACAGCAAAATCGGGACCGTAGCCAAGGGTCACCACAGGATCGTCGTTTCCCTGACAGAGCCTGTCATGGATCTCGCCTGACGTCTTTCCGGGCGGCGGGAACGTGAACTTGTGCGCAAAGTGCTCGAGATCGATCACGTTTAAGGATGTCCCGTTCGGCAGTCTCTGCGTGCGCACGTGCGGCATGCACACAGTCAACTGATCCTCGATTGCGCCCCTCGCCTGCTCGCATAGCAGTTTCACAATTCCCCTGTGGCGGTCGAGTTTTCCGAAGTTTAAGATGTCGTTGACAAGCCCGCGCCCATCCTGGAACTTGAGCCAGAATGCCGCATAATCGAGTGCAAGCGCAATATCCGTAAGATCGGATGTCTCGTACTGGCCAGAGACAAGATCGATGTACGCCGCAGCCTCCGGAGCCTCTGACCGATCGCCAAGAGCTGCCACCGCTGGAAGATGCTTTATCTCGTCAGTGACCTCCGGGTTGATCATCCGTGCGAGTTCGCCACATATCATCCCTGCCGTGACCCCGAAGTCGCCGCCGACGTGGTACGGGTTAACATGCTCGCAGAGATACTGATCCACGACCGCATCGGGATGGTGGTGATCGACCACGACGACATCGATACCGTAGATCGCGGTCTGCTTAAACGCAGGCAGGTCCTCCTCGGTTGAGCCGTTGTCAACGATCACAAGGAGCGGCAGATCCTGACCGTGCCGTGCCTGGTCGTCCAGCGCAAAGCAGATGTCTCTTACGATGTCCACCATCTCGTAGAAAGGTGCCTTCGATGGCGACCTCCGGTAAAAATGATACTCGGCATCGGTTCCGCCGACCTCTCGTATCAGCGGGAGGATCGCACGCTCGATCGCTATTGCCGCGGTCATCCCGTCCGCATCAGCATGGTGCCTGATGACGATCGGCTGGGATGAGAAGATCGCCCTCCTGATCCGCTTTGCAACCGCACGCATTCCGTCTTTGAGCGCGGAGAGCGTCTCGCTCTCGACCAGGAACTCAATCTCCTGTGGCTCGGAGGTGGCATCGAGAGCAGCCTCTATGCGATCGTGGATCTTTGCAGCCTCGTGGCCTATCAAACCATTCATAGCCATAACTTCGATCTGTATGTCCTGATTTCGGAGCGAAACCCCCCCGGTAACCGTAACGATGGCATCCGCATCGATCTCAGGATATGCACGCTCACCAGCACGCTCGAATGCAGCGCACGTGACTGTTCCGGATTCATCGAGTACGGTGAATATCGTAGGTCCTGCGGTCTGTTTTACTAAAACAACCTTCCCTGAAATGGATACGGTCTTACCAACGCATTTAAGAAGATCTGAACTTGTATATGTCTGATATTCTTTCTCCACTTCCACGATCTCGTATTCTTTCATCTTTACTGGCACCAACTCTAGGTTTCCGTTCGGCTTTATGTTCCTTAGCTTTACATGCACAACATCGCCGACGTTAACTTCCGAACTGAGGTTGCTCGAATGAATTAGTCCGCGTACGCTTCGGGATAGGTCAACGAATGCGCCAAAATCCACAGTCCCGTTAACAGTCCCTTCATAGACGCTGCCAACCACGAGGTCTTGTGTGTCACAGAGAGCACTCAGAAGGTATATCGATGGTTTTTCTGTGCATTTCTTGCAGATGTCACCATCTCCGCTGAACGATGAACCGCAGATCCTGCACTCCTTAACTTCCCCGTAGCCACTACATTCCTGGCACTTCTCTGTTATTATGATGCTCCCTGTGCCGTTGCAGACAGGACACGATCCACCGAGTGCCTGACTCAACTGCTTTTCAGATAACTCACTCAAATTGATCGATTTCGCCTTTCCGGTACCTTTGCAGGCGGAACACTTCTTTTCTTCGATGATGATGAATCCTTTGCCATCACATGCTGTGCATGATCCCATGCTGCTTGATTTGGACGCATTCTGATTTATGTCTTTTGTGTCTTTTGGGATTGGGCGTCGTCAGCTTGCGTGGCGTCAGGTTCTGACTCAGATATTTTCAGATATTCAAAACTTGGCGTGGCAGACGCTATAATTAGACAGGATCTCAACCGCTCAAACATCGTAAAAAAACACTTCTGATCACCACCATATCAGGCATACCCTCATGTCCGCCCCAGCCTTCCCACACCGCAATAAATTGCGGGAATCCGCGGGCAGGAGGTAGAATACAGTTATGACGATCTGACCTGAGTTCCTGTGCGTTGTTTTGAATGATAGAAAAATATATGGGATTGCAATCACCTAACTTACCTCGATGATACCAGAGATTGTACAGGAGTATGTGAAATTTTGTAAGATTCGCGAAAAATCAAAAACAACTGATATAATTGATCTTTCATCAGGTTCTTGGTTCTACCCTACCAGTCTACTCCCATTAACCAATTTTTTAAGAGATAATGTGGGTTCAATGGACTATATTCCACCACCAGCTAATGTCAGCAACTACATTTCAATTATTATGGAGCGCAGTTTTTTAGAGGGTTCAACATATGTGCCAATAACAAACTTGCCGAAAAACGAGAGTGAAATAAAGGATGTTATAAATAATTTACAAACTATATATAATAACGGTAAGGATTATGGTGGTGCGAATTGTTTTAACTACCTGATCGGAGAACTGATCGATAATGTTTATGAACATTCGGAATTTTCTACTGCGCGTGTAATGGCACAAAAATATATAAATAAGAGATTCGTAGAAATATCGATCTTGGATGATGGCATATCAATACCTGGTTGTTTTGAAAAACACGATGCTCTATTCTCAGATGACTACATTGCAATTGCGTCCGCAATAAATGGAAAGTCGACTAAAGATGAGGGGAGAGGTTTTGGCCTTGGTAGCTCGGTGAAATTGTATGTAGACGGTCTTGGCGGTGAATTGTTATTAGTTTCCAGAAATGGTGCGCTGTACAAGAACCGAGATACAGAACTTAATTATAACACAGGAATTGCATATCAATTACACGGGACACTAATCAGCGTTAGGGTGCCATATCCCGTGCCGCAAATCGACAATATGTATGACTATATTGATGGATGACGCATTTGTATTCGGTTAAATTCGCTCAGAGACTTACGATTCTACGTAGAATCTGTGTCAATATCTTTAAGTATACTAGATTGTATACTCACATTAAGAGAACACGTGCAGAGGTTGATATCCATGTGCCCATTAGCCAATAAGAAGAGGATATATGTCAAAGATATTATCGGTCGGCATTTAGCATTGCGGCACTTGGCAGATAAGTTGTTTGACAATATCGATTTACTTAAAGATACTGCCGTTATCATCGACTTTCATAGCGTTCATACGACAAGCCGCTCTTTCATGCAGCAATTTTTATACAGACTGAAAAATAGCGATAGTCATATCACTTATATCAATGAGTCAGAGAACATAAGAAAGATGGTTGATATAGTCAGTTCGCCCAAGAAAAAACCTGTGATTGTGAATCCAAACTCGGAGAGTGTGCTAAATTTAGATTATTTAGCTTTGAACACATCCACCACCCACAACGCTGAAGAAGGCGATCTTATGAGTTTACAGAAAAGAGAGGTTTATTACTTGACGCCCACTTGAGAGTTCTGGGAGGCACTCTTTAGCATTGAGATGAGGAAATATTTTCAGAAAACGTTAGAAATTGTAATGGCTAGACAGATGTGCAACACCACGCAGAACACGAAAACAAGGTGGTCATGCCCCATAGGGTAACAATGTCAGCGTGTTCGTGATCAGATTGACCATTACAGAAAGCACGCCAGCTACACGGCCAACCTGCCCCCCGCATCCAGCATAGTACTTCCTCAAAGGCCACTAATAACTACCTCATGGCTGGGAAAGGTTAAAACGCATCGCTGTTCAATGGATTGATTGATGGATAGATATGATTTGATCACACGGAACACACAGGAGATCGTGACCATCGAT
>QMVM01000223.1 GCA_003661105.1 Methanosarcinales archaeon
CTGGTTTAGGCACGCCAAGAATCTCAAGCATCGTAGGCGCGATATCTGCGAGTTTCCCGTTCCTGACACCAACCGCCTGATCCGTAACCAGTATCAGCGGCACAGGATTCGTGGTATGTGCAGTATACGGCGTACCATCCTCCATAACCAGCTTCTCGGCATTGCCGTGATCTGCCGTGATGATCGCAGACCCGCCAACCTCCAGAACCGCATCGATGACCCTACCAACGCAGGTATCGACCGTTTCCACCGCTTGCACGGCAGCATCGACGATGCCGGTGTGCCCGACCATGTCGCAGTTTGCATAGTTAAGAATGATCACATCGTATGACCCGATCCTCTCGATTACGGCATCGGTGACCTCATAAGCACTCATCTCTGGCTTTAAGTCATACGTTGCCACCTTCGGAGACTGTATCAGGCAGCGATCCTCGCCCGGATTCGGAGTCTCGACGCCGCCATTAAAGAAGAACGTGACGTGCGCATACTTTTCAGTCTCCGCGATCCGCAGTTGCGTAAAACCCATCTTTGATAAGACCTCACCAAGTGTATTCTTGATCTCTTCCGGCGCAAACGCAACCGGTGCATCGATGGTTGCGTCATACTCGGTCATGCACACGAAGCAGAGGTTACTTAACTTGTTGCGCTTGAAGTGACTGAAATCATCATCCACGAACGCACGGGTGATCTGGCGGGCGCGATCCGGTCTGAAGTTAAAGAAAATGACCGAATCATCATCAGCTATTGGGATGTGGCCATTCACAACTGTTGGCATTACGAACTCATCGGTCTCGCCACGTGCGTACGCTTCTGCCGCGGCATCAGACGCACTCTCTGACTGTATGCCTTCGCCTGAAACAAGAGCACGATATGCTTTCTCTACCCGATCCCATCGGTTGTCACGGTCCATCGCATAGTATCTGCCCATCACAGTGCCCACGCGGAATCTGCCGACCGTACCATCGATCATGTCCTCGACCGCGCCGATATATTTAAGAGCGCTCTTCGGCGGAACATCCCTGCCGTCGAGAAACGCATGTATCTGCGTACGCACCCCCGCTGCCGACGCCATCTCCAGAAGAGCGCGGAGGTGTGTGATGTGGCTATGCACGCCACCGTCCGAGAGAAGCCCGATCAGGTGCAAGCAGGAACCGTGTTTTTTTGCGTGTTCGATAGCTTTTTGTAGAACCGGATTTCCAAAGAACGTTTCATCAGATATTGCCCTATTTATGCGGGTCAAATCCTGATACACGATCCTTCCTGCACCAATGTTCAGATGCCCGACCTCAGAGTTACCCATCTGTCCCTCAGGAAGCCCGACCGCCTCGCCCGACGCCTGCAGGGTGCATGTCGGATATTCTTTGCGCAGGCGATCGAGATTGGGTGTCTTTGCGTACGCGATTGCGTTGCCACGGCCCGGCTCGGCAATCCCGAATCCGTCGAGGATGATCAAGATCAGGCGTTTCATTTCCGTTCCCCATACCTCTTTGTCGCAACATAGATCCCTGAAAGCGCGATCATGATAGCACCCACGATCGAGAGTATGAGATCCTGGATACCATAACCCTGCTGATACTCTGTGGTTGTGAGGATGTATGCGCTTGCAGCCCATAGAAGGAGTCCGGCGGAAGCAACGAAGAACGGGAATGCCCACGCCTTCCCGATGACTCTTCCTTCGAGTCGCAGATCAACGATCTTGCCGGAACCCAGGAACAATCCGGCAGACACATACCACCAGACCGACGCCTGCACAAAGATCATCGATAATAGGACATATCCCGGAAAAATCTCACCGGTCATTCCGTCCCAGCAGGCATTCGCCCCCTGCACGGTTGCGATTAGCCCAAGTATGATCGCTGCGATATATGTGATAAAACTGATCCTGCCCCGATACAGGGAGTCCGTTGCGGTTTCACGGTACCGGTCTATGGACGATCCAACTCCAAAACCATTATACAGGAGATAAGTCCCGCCACCCCCGAGAATACCTGCAACCGCTAATCCAGGTTGTTTAAATATAACCGAGACTGCATAAACGATGAAAGCAAGCCCGATCGGAATGAATATCGTGCCTCTGATCTTTGGATCACTGAGAACCTCTTTAATGAGGTAATATGTACTCTCTATGCTCTCGCTCTGCTTGACCCGGATCCGCTTGACAGAATTTATCTTTATCCTCGACTCTATGATCGGTAGCACAGACTCATCCTCGGCTCCGTCTGATATGAATATCACGTTCCAAAAATCACCTCCGTCAAGGAGATCGTCTATCTGCAAAGCGATCTTGTTATCGGATACTACTCCGACATCACGATCTCCTGCTATGCAGACGATCTCAACGTCTGTGCCAACTGCGCTCAGTCGGTCATACTCCTGCACCCCGCCAAAGATCGTGTTGATATCCGAATCCTCAGGATCCGCCACCGCAAGTTTCGTTGCCGCCTCTATGTTTGCACTTCTGCCGATAACCGGACTTGCGATGCCGGCTTTCCGTCCAATATCATCATCCCGATCCAGGCATAATACAAGGGTTCTCATAAATCATAGCAGGTCAGACCGCTGAAGCAACATCAGATCCTCGGTACTGATCTTCTCCCCCCGTCTGAACAGATTGTATATCGACTCTGCCTCTTTTTTAACCTTCATTCGCTCCACTTTCCTCTTATCCTCTCTGCCTCTTCTTGTAATGCTGGCAATCATCTTATCCAGTTCCCTGATTTCCTTCTGGATCTTGATGAACTTGTGATGATGTCGGTCTGCTTCGTCCTGAATTTTTACGAATTTTCTATGGATGCGATCTGATTTGACTCTGATGCTCTCACCCTCCCTAAACACCTTAATCATCTTATCATGACATTCCTGTGCCCGATCTGCAAACTCCGTAACCTCCTCATGATATCGAGACGCCTCTTCACGCAAGCCCTCCAGCCCCCCAAGCGCTGACTTGAGTCCTGCATTTCGCTCGATCTCTGTCATCTTCATCTTGTATTCGCTGACCAGTACGGCGATCGCGCCGACAAGTTCTTTCTCCTTTTCTGACGATAAAACGTTGGTCTGCTGCTTAAATTCAAGGCTTTCAATATCTTGTTTTAGTTCGCTTACGGATGCACCGGTGAGATTTGCGTCTTTCTTGATTTCTTCGATCTTTGCATTGGCAGCATTGATCTTCTTGTTACATTCGTCTCTCTTCACCTTGTGATCGCTTACTTTTTTGTTGTACTCGTCGCGTTCATGTTTGAACTGCTGTGCCTCGTCCGTCAGCATCCGTGATGTCCGGTTCAACTTATTGCGTTCTGCAGACCATTTGCTTGCCTCGGTATTCAATTCGTTGCGTTTGTCCCTGTGCTCTTCAAGTTCTTTCACAAGTATCGCTTTTTTATCCTGTAATTCCTTCAACATTTGCTTGATATCCTCCTTTTTCAGCTTACTGCTGATACTGTGCCTCTCCGTTTTAGGATCTTGCTCATTTCTCTATCTCTTCGATGATCGGGATGATCGCCCTCATGTCTTTTTGATCGACCACTGTATCTGCGTACTCTTTCAGGACCGGCTTTGCATTGAATGCGATCGAATACCCTGCATTTGCAAACAGGTAGATATCATTCGCACCATCGCCGATTGTAACACACTCCGATGTATCGATTCCACACCGGTGAGCAAGATCTTTGAGTACACGTGCCTTCGAGTCAGCCTCTGTCAGATTGCCGACCACTTTTCCGGTGAGTTTTTCACCGTTCGTAGCCAGATCGTTTGCGATCACATGATCTATGCCAAGTATCTCTCCGATACGTCTCGCAGAGAGCATAAAACCGCATGTGACCATAGCAGTCTGGTATCCCATGCGTTTGGCTGCATCTACCAGTTCTCTTGCTCCGGGCATCAGCGGTAGACTCTCGCAAGCGTGTCTGGCACGCTCGATGCTAAGCCCTTTCAGCAGACTGGCACGCTCGCGGAGAGCCGCCCCATAGTCGAGTTCTCCGTTCATAGCCCGCTCTGTGATCTCAGTAACACGATCACCAACGCCAGCCGCCGCAGCAAGTTCATCAATAGTCTCAGCGTCGATCAGCGTACTGTCCATATCAAAAACGATCATCTTCATCGAATGATC
>QMVM01000224.1 GCA_003661105.1 Methanosarcinales archaeon
ACCATCCGGCACATCGGACGAAGTAGGTCACGGAAGTTCGATCAAAACAACCTTTTCACAAAAGGTTGATCAAAACAACCTTTTCACAAAAGGTTGATCAAAAACTGCCCTTCGGGCGGGGTTTCCAAAAACCGACTCGGAGGGCGCTTTCACCTATTTTGGGATGAAATCAGTGGCGATTCAAGTTTCAGTCCAATCATCGCATATCAGCGCTGCCTGTTCCAGCACGGTCTCTGTCGCCTTCTTCTGCTTGTCAGGAGGATACCCGTACTTCCGAAGTATTCGTTTGACAATCACTCTGAGCTTTGCCTGAACACTCTCCCTTAACGTCCAGTCAATCGTCAGATTGTTGCGAACCGTATCGACAAGCTCTCGTGCGATCGTTCGAAGCGTTTCATCACCCAGAACCGCAACCGCACTATCATTCACTTCGAGAGCATCGTAAAAAGCAAGCTCCTCCTCGCTCAGATTCAGTTTGTCCCCTCTATGTCTTGCTTCGCGCATCTCTTTTGCAAGTTCTATCAGTTCTTCAATGACCTGAGCGGTTTCTATACTTTTATTCTGATACCTTTTGAGCGTCTTTTCCAGCATCTCTGAAAAAGACCTGCTCTCTACCAGATTTGTTCTTGATCGTATCTTTATCTCGTCATTGAGGAGTTTTTTGAGGAGTTCGAGCGCAAGATTCTTATGCGGTATTCCTTTGACTTCTGCCAAAAATTCATCGGAAAGTATCGAGATGTCCGGCTTCTCGAGCCCTGCGGCAGCAAAGATGTCTATAACTTTACCCGAGACGATGGCTTTTGATATAATCTGCCTGATCGCAGAATCCAGTTCTTCCGGTGGTCTGTCCGTTGATGCGGTAGTCTTGGCAAGACCAGCCCTTACAGCCTGAAAGAACCCGAGATCATCACGAATCTTGAGAGCGTCTTCATGTGGTACGGCAAGAGCAAACGCCTTTGATAATTCGGTCACATATCTCAAACACCGCTCCTTGCCGTCGTCCTGCTTGAGTATGTGCTCCATTGCAGCCGGAATAAGAGTCATCCGCTCTTTTGGCGTTCCGGTAAAGAATTTGGAGTGATCAAACCCGTGGAAAAGCGCAGATACGATCTCGTATTTTTCGAGCATCACGGAAGCAGCATCATCCTGATCAAACGTTGTTTTACCGCGCCCCCCGCTTCTGGTATATTCTGACAGTGACTCCTTTAACTCATGAGCTATTCCCAGATAATCAACAACAAGACCGCCGGGCTTATCCTTGAAGACGCGGTTGGCTCTTGCGATCGCCTGCATAAGTCCGTGACCGCGCATCGGTTTGTCAATATACATCGTGTGGAGGCTTGGAACATCAAACCCGGTAAGCCACATATCCCTGACGATAACCAGCTTAAGCGAGTCGGATGGGTCTTTCATCCGTTCCCCAAGCACTCTGCGCCGCTGTTTGGTTCTGATATGCTCCTGCCACCCCAGCGGATCACCTGCAGAGCCGGTCATGACGACTTTCACAAAACCATTATCATCGTCTTCGTGATACCACCCCGGTCTCAACCTGACGATCTCATCATGAAGTTTTACACAGATACGCCTGCTCATGCAGACGATCATACCTTTGCCGTCAAGCACTTCAAGGCGGTTTTCAAAGTGATCCACGATATCGCGGGCGATAGACTGTATGCGCGTCTCACTCCCGACGATTGCTTCAAGTCTTGCCCATTTGCTCTTCAATTTTTCTTTCTCGAAAGCTTCCTCGCCTTCTGTCACTTCCTCGAACTCAGGGTCGATCTTTGGCTTTTCTTCCGGTTTTAATTCGAGTTTTGCCAATCTGCTTTCGTAATAGATCCTCACCGTCGCCTCATCTTCCACCGCCTGCTCTATGTCATAGATATCGATATAATCCCCGAATACCGCAGGAGTGCTTCTATCCGCCTTTTCTATCGGAGTTCCGGTGAAACCGATGAATGAAGCATTGGGCAGCGCATCTCTCGTATGCTTTGCGAAACCATCGATGAAATCGTACTGGCTCCGGTGCGCTTCATCAGCAATGACTGTGATATTTCTCCTTTCGGAAAGCATTGGGAATCTGTCTTCTTCACCGCCCGGAAGGAATTTCTGTATCGTTGTGAAGACAATACCGCCAGAGGCAACTTTGAGAAGATCTCGCAGATCGTCCCTCGATTTCGCCTGAACTGGTTTTTGTCTGAGCAATTCATGACAACGGCTGAAAACACCGAATAACTGATCGTCCAAATCATTTCTATCAGTTAATAAAACAACTGTTGGATTATCCATGCTAAGTACAAGTTTTCCCGTGTAAAAAGCCATCGTAAGGCTCTTTCCAGAACCCTGTGTGTGCCAGATCACGCCGCAACGTCGGTCTCCTTCCGGGCTTGACGCCGCGGCTGTTGCCTCAACTGCCTTATTGACGGCATGATACTGGTGATAGGCAGCCAGTTTCTTTGAGATCCCCTGCTCCACATCTTCAAAGACCACAAAATGCCGCGTCAGGTCGAGCAATACTTTTTTGCCGAGCATCCCCCTGAAGAGCACTTCAAGCTGGGGCACCCCCGATGGGGCAGTCTCTACTCCGTCGATTGTCTTCCACGGCATGAACCATTCCATGCCAGACGTTATGGTTCCAGCCCGTGCCTCGGTTCCATCGCTTACGATCAGGATCTCGTTGTAATGGAACAGCGAAGGAATCTGAGCTTTGTATGTCTCGAACTGGTTAAAAGCCGTCCGGATGGTTGCGTTCTCGTCGGCAGGGTTCTTGAGTTCGATTACGATTAGCGGGAGTCCGTTTATGAACAGGACTATGTCGGGTCGTCTGTTATTGTTGTTCTCGATTACGGTGAACTGGTTTACTGCTAAGAACTCGTTCTTTTCCGGATTTTCAAAATCAAGGAGCCAGACCTTACCCCATGCAATGCTGCCGTCGTCCCTGCGATATTCGATGTCAATGCCATCTACCACCATCTTGTGGAAGTTGTGGTTGTTGGTGATGAGATCCGGGCTTTCTGTCCTCAGCACTTTTTTGAGGGCTTCTTCCCTTGCTTCTGCCGGAATGTCGGGATTGAACCTGTCGATTGCGTCTCTTAACCTTTCGACTAATATTACGTCGGAATAGGCGTTCCTTTCGGGTGTTCTGCCGTCCGGGGTGATATCCGGACCGTGGAGTGTGGAGTAGCCTAAGTCCGAGAGAATCTTAAGTGCGACTTCTTCGACTTCGGATTCTGTGAATCTGGTCATGAACACCCCCTCCGGTTCGTTTATGAATCAATCCTTCAATTTCGGCTCTGGTTCTCGAATGCGCCCACTCTCGATGAGAATTTGCTGCAAATCTTCTGCGGAGAGCGGACATTCGATTAAATCGAGCATCTGCTGTTTGTTGGCAAGCCCAGTCTGTTTGCGCCGTTCAGCCATCAGTCCGTCATTGAATTCCTTCTCCCCATGACTTGTGCGGGTGCGAACCGATGTCTTTTTACCATCAAGGTAGTACCAGAACATGTTGTGGTGAGTCTTATCAGGAACAAAACCCTTCCTCTTGATTGCGGCAATGAATTTGGATGTGGGATAAACAGCCATTTTTAGATCTCCTCGACTCTAACAGAATCTGCCTTGAGTAGATCACGAAGTTCAATTGCGTCTGGTGTCAGGTTCTCATCAGGTTCATTTATTAGACCCTCGTATAGGAAAGCGAACTCTTCCCCAAGCTGGCGCAGCGCTTCCTGCCGATCCTCTGAAAACGCGTGTAAGCCATAGCGTGGACACTCATACACCCACAGGTTATTGCGATATTCCGGAGAGCAGATTACGGGTTCCCTGGGGATGAAACGCCGATCATTGAAATGGAATGACGAGGTTAACACTGTATGCCTATGGTTGAACTGCCAGTCATCAATGTCTGGTCTGCCATTGGTTAGTGTTGATTGTCGTATTCTGGACACCAGTTACCTCCGTTCACCTGATAAGAGTCCCCACACATTCCTGTAATCCGAGCCGGACAAATGAGAACCTTCTGGCCGGATCCGTTCCCAGTCGTCTTCGTCCATGTTCTTCAAAAACTCTCTCGCTTCACGTACACTGGCTGTATCAGCC
>QMVM01000225.1 GCA_003661105.1 Methanosarcinales archaeon
ACAAAAATCGGTCTCGCGGTGGGATCTTATTCTTGGCGCTATCAGCGGATTCTCAGTCGATGCTATCGCGATAATACTAATGCATTATTATTTTGAAGAATCAGTAAAAAGCCATCCGATACTATTAGTCACACTCTTTGCCATAACACTGTTTACAACTATCTTCATACGCCATAAAATATCAAAATCCTAATCTGATCCGAACAAAAAAATAAAAAGAGGGGCACGAATCTGCAGGTCCGCCCAGAATCGTGTGGGGCTGTGCAAGTCCTTGATACACACATCAGCCCACATATATAAATCAGTAATCCAAGAGCGGGGTGAAAGTGAAATCTTCTTACGTCTTCCACTTCGATTCCATCCACCGCGGGATCTGCCCTGAATCGGGAGGTCCGATCATCACGGTAAGCCCTGTTTCATCTTCGACGTCCCCTTGCAGCCGTGCAGCAAGACCCGGAAGGATCATCGAGCCGTGGTCGGTCTTCTCCTTCACATCAAAATTGGCTGAATCGAACATACCCTTTATCTTTGCCGCAGTGAGCTGCCCGCCCGCTACAGCAGCTTCAACACCGATGCCATCGGTATCCACCACGCAGAGATAGCAGTCGATGTCATTGGACGCCAGATCGCTCTCCACCGTATAATATGTTAGTGCAAAGTTCGCTGTTACAAAGACCGGTGACGTCCGGTCAGGCGATCCGACCTCAAAGACGCCCGCATCAACCATTACCGGCTTTCTCGGGTCGGTGTAGACCGTGTCCCTGATATGCAGTTCGGGAAGAAGCGAGTACGGCTCGATGCTGTGCAGGATCATGATGTCTCCGTACCTGACCGTGAAGATCGATGCAAGCACGCTCTCCCAGTATGCGGCACTTACGCCATCGAAACGTTCCCACACAGTCATGGGAACTGCCATCAGCGGATATGCAATATCGGTCTGTCCATCGATCCCTGCACGCCTGATTTTTAAAAAGTTCTCAAAGGAGTCTCGCAGCCCGTCTGTCGAAAACGTCCCCGGATCGAGTACGAGATCGGTGATGCCCATCGATGCAAACGTCAGTGCAAGCGATTTCAGGGAGTCCGGGTCGTTTGGCGCAGAGAGTACCACAGGGACGTTATGTGTGAGTACAAGCTCTGCGACATCGCGCCAGTTTTCAGTAGTTGCGGCATAGATCAGTGGCTTTCGATCGGCAGCAACGGCAAGTCCCGCCCCAAGAACCTCCGGATCAAGCGAACATAGCAGAAGCGGCAGTTCGGTCGTTTCCATCACCTTCGCGGTCGTTTGCGCGAACTGATCCGCATCACCGGATGTGCATCTGATCGCAACCGAGTCAAGCGTCAGGAACTCTCCGATGTAAAATTTTTTGAAGTTCTGGATCTCGTTAACACGTTCTACCAGTTCTTCCTCGCTCATCGTGTCCCACA
Source organism: Methanosarcinales archaeon (assembly GCA_003661105.1). GTDB lineage: Archaea > Halobacteriota > Methanosarcinia > Methanosarcinales > Methanogasteraceae > Methanogaster_A. The sequence goes on from QMVM01000225.1 coordinate 1,426, forward strand.
CATCGTAAGCGAAGGCGGTTTTATTAAAGAATGTCAGCTTGTGCCGGTATAGCACATCATCCCCGCCGATAGTGATCGCATGGTCGCCGGTTCCGATTACGACCTCGCGTATCTCGGGCGCAAGCAGATCGGAAAGCGTGGTATAATTATCGTTATATTCTTCCTCGAGCAGAAGCGGACACCCCTCGACCTTCATCGACCGATCGATCAGATGCGAGGCGAACGCCATGCACGTCGGTTCCCCACAGTCCCCGCAGTTCGTCTTTGGCAGGTATTCGTAAGCCTGCAGAGGGCTGTTAATCTTCATATCAATATGCCGTCGCCTGTCCACCAATCCGTGTACGATCGATCATGATACCGGTCGGAGTCGTGATCACCATATCTTCGCCGAGTCCTGCGATATCCCCGTGCACATCGCTTACCACGTCCCGCAGGTCACGAAGCGCGCGTTCGAGTATCATCTTGTCCCGCTTTATCAGCGAAATATCGACAATCACGATATTCCCGTCATATATCTCCTTTCTCAGATCGGGAATTCCATCGAGATTGCTCAGTTCCGCAACACGTATATACGTCTCTGCCGGCGCATCTTCTGTGACCTCCTCGTAGTCACCGAGACTGATAGTGTGGTATTTATCAGGATCTTCAGATTTTTTCGGCATCGGCGAACCGAGTATCTTTTCTATAATACTTTTATTGGCCATGAAATCACCTGTGTAATTATGTTCATCTATAACATCCTTCTATATTAACTTATTTGGTTTACAGGGCTGATGCCGCCGCCCCTAACCGATCGTATGTTCCCGCCCAGCCGGCTGCTTCTGCTCGGGATGCATCTGGCACACCTGCCATCTGCCATGATCCTATGTGACTTTCTCTCAGCTATAAGTAGCGGGGTCTTCTGCCGCGTACCTATAAAGCAAAAAGACCTGTAGAACACCTGCCACAGGTCTTGCGAAGAGTCTCTGGTACCTGCTCCTTTCACTTCAGCCGTCTAATATGGGCAACCAAAAAGTCCGCGATAGCAGACAGAATCCCGAAAACCGAAACAGATTTTGGATGCGTGGCATCAGTTCCAGTCTCCTGTGCAGGATCGTTCTTTGTGGCACCGGAGTCCTCATGAGACTGGGCGGGCGTCTTCGGAAGCGTCGGTGTCGCTACTGGTATCTGCCACACTGACCTGCAATGGCACAAGACTGTACCCTTCCTTAAGTTCCCAGATCTCGCCAGTTGCCAGAGTCTTTTTTGTATTGCCCTCTACGGGTGCATCATATTTGTCGAAACAGATCAGTATCTTACTCAAGAGATTCGCCTTATCCGGATCGAGCAAGCGGTATTCGCCGCCCATAAACCTGATGAACTGCATAGATCCCTTATATCTCTTCGTCGTGTAAGCCGCACCATCTTCTTTGATCGTCCCGTTACTGGCAAAATGGAGATCGAGTTTTTCTGCACTGGTGCCGATGCCGTTGGGTCCCTTTTTCTTAATATAATACTGGAACTCCGAGAAACTGAGCCCATCGAGATGCATATCAGAACCGGCTGTGATCGATCCCGGCATAGCCCGTATCTCTATCGGTTTTGCAGATACGGTGCCAGTACATAGCGCTACGATCGATAGCACCAGCATTATGCAGATAGTTATCGATTTTAAAGTGTTATTTCTGTCCATTTTATTTATATCTCCTACGCCTTTGCTACATGTATAGTAGCTATTACTACTACTTCAAAAGCACAATAATTTCATACTATATAAAACTCCCCACAACTCCTGATAAATCATTCAACAAAAACTTTTAATAGTATCAATAAGTAGCGTAGGACATGGACCCTACTGATACTAAATCCATACTCGAGACTGCTATCCGGTTTCACGGACACCAGTGTCCCGGACTTGCGATGGGGCTGCGGGTCTCTCTGGTTGCGTTGAGAGAACTGGGAAAGCCTGCTAAGGACGAGGAATTGGTTGCAATCGTCGAGAACAGCTCCTGCGGAGTGGACGCCATTCAGGTGCTGACCGGCTGTACGTTTGGCAAAGGAAATTTGATCTTTAAGGATTACGGTAAATACGTTTACACATTCATGAACCGTGAAACCCAGAGGGCACTCAGGATTTCCATCAAGAAAGAGGCAGTCATGCCAGACAAACATCATCTGGACCTCTTCGCCAAAGTCAAGGCGAGAGCAGCAACTCCTGCTGAAATGGAGGAATTCAAGCGGTTACACATCGAAAAAAGCAATGCGCTACTGGATCTCCCGGAAGCGGATCTTATGAGCATAGAGATAACCAACCCGGAACCGCTACCGATGGCGCATATCCACGAATCGATATGCTGCGATAGATGCGGCGAACCTGTGATGGAGACGCGGATCAGGCTGCTGGATGGCGCACCACACTGTATCCCGTGTTTCGAAGAGTTGATGAGATGAAACGGATACTGACCGCATCCTTGATACTGCTCGCATCCGTAATAATCTGCTTCTGTCTGTTCACGCCCGCAATCGGTGCTGTTTCGGGGCAAGAGGTCAGGATCGCAGATAAAACGGGTGATTGGGGTAATCCGTCCCCGTATCTTGCTTATGCAAGGGGGTCCGGATACGTGAGGGCGCATTTCATCTTTGATACGCTTGTATGGAAGAACGAGACCGCGGGTCC
>QMVM01000226.1 GCA_003661105.1 Methanosarcinales archaeon
CGCATATAAAATCGATCAGAGACACATGCAGGTCAAAGATGCGGATTCCGATCAGTTCTGATCAGCCATCAACTTCCATCCGCACCATAGTAAAGACCGGTCCCCGGATATCGATCTTCTTGTTGCCGGACGTGATCCACCGGTTCGCACGGGGCTTTATCTCGATATTGATCTCTGACGGAACCTTGACGCCCTTTGCCCTGACCTCGCAGCCCACCCCGCATCGTGCAGCGTTTTCGATCTCGCATGCCGCCTCTGCTGCAAACGCATCGATGAACCTGAAACCGGCAGAGATGCCTTCCTTAAATACCGTGTCCCACTTCTCGATACGCGGCACCCCGAGAACATTGCCATCGTGAACCATGACCTCGTTCATCGCTGCAGGACCGCAGAGTTTCGTCTTCTCTTCCGGTTCGACAACAGTCACCCGAAGATGATGCCCGAACATCTCGCCCTCCCACGCCAGATACTCGCATGGACTCGGATCGCTTCCATGCTCGCAAGCGACGCGTGTGATTGCGCGCTGTATCGCAAGTCCGGTATCGGTATCAGGAGACTCCCTGACACATACCGATGCTGTGAGTTCATGATCGGTCATCGAGAGTTGATCGAACTGTGGATACGAGAGCGATCTAACATCGCTGGCTCCATAAAGGATCATTGCGAGCCGCTCCACGCCAAGACCGAGGTTCATCACAGGATACGGGATCTCGTAAGCAGAGAGTGCGATTGGGGAGTACATGCCAAAAGTCGCAATCTCGATCCAGCCGTCTGTATACTTCGTATCCGAGTCCTGTAGGGCAGGATGGTACGCATAGACCTCGATCTGGGTATCAGGCACATAGTACTTGCTCCGCTTCTCATCTGGCTGGAACCTGAACTCCTCGAACCCGAATTGGGATAACAGAGCCTGGGATACTGCTTTTCCGTAATCAACGGTCACATCTTCACCCATCGCAACGCATGAGGCTGAATGGTACGTCATCAATCTGGAGGCGTCCTCTGACTGCTCCCTTCTGAAGCACCGGTCGATGGAGAAGAGGTTCAGCGGAAGATCCTGTTTACCGATGAGTGCTGATAGTGTGATGAACCAGCCGGAAGTCATGTGGCTGCGAAGCGTCTTTCCAGTTGGTTCCGGAACCAGTTCCCGAAACTCAGGGAAGACCTGATCGATCATCACCGCAACCTTCGGATCATCGATCTCAAGTTCCCTTGCGAGCACCGGGATTAAGTCATCGCCCTCGATCACTCCTTTCTTGTACGAGTGAAGCACCTGCTTGACCGTTGTCGCGTCGTCTTCGCTTACGTTCCTGCCGATAATCTCGCCGATCTTTGCGATCCGTTCATCAGATAGCCCAATATCCGGGCGCGGCAGCCCTGCGAGATAGAAACACCGGTCCAGAACCGCTTGCGCCTCGGATCCGAACTGGCGGTACACCTCCCGATCCTCGACTATGAGCGGGTTCATCGTCTCGGAAAATCCCATCCTGAGATATGCATCTCTGAGATTGTGTACCGTCTCAAAGATTGGATGTGGCTTTCCGTAATCGAATTTAAGGTGCGGATATGCATGATTGATCCCTGGAACCGGGATTATCTCTTTACCGCGGTTCCATGTCCCTTCAAAGTCCTGCGCTGCTGATTTCCTGATTGCATCCGGATCGAACTTCATCATGCAGTACTTAGCCCCAATCACAGTTAAACGATTTGCTGAGGTGATCGGGTGGGTGAAAAAGAGGGTGCGAATCAGGGATGTCACCCGCGCGACCTGCTAACCACCATTCCCGCGGATGCTGCTGAAATGGGCTCGCTGCGATTCGAACGCAGGATCCCCGCCGTGTGAAGGCGATGTCATAACCGACTAGACCACGAGCCCATGACCTGGTTATCTGGAAATGGGTCTGTAGCGATATAAGTATTGCTGTTGGCGGTGGTGGCAAGTTACTCTGGTGCTTTGGTTCTGGCTTTAGTGTTTTCAGCCCTACCGTATCACGCCTAACTGAATTCGGGGGCATCCGCGGGCAGGAGGTTGAGCGGCAGGATAGGTATGAACGAGGGTGTCGGAGTAGGCGGATGCAGGTACATCGGGGGTAGCGCAGAGTTTAGTCATCGTTTCCGACGCTTACGAAGTTGGTACCAAAGGCAATGCCCCTTGGTAGAAGATATGAAACCAAATATACTATATCATACTTGCTCATAAGCCCTCATGAAGTCGTTTCGCTGGATACTCGCTTGTGTGCAAATAGTTCTCAAAGTAGAGCCTTTGATCCGAGTATGATTGGGCATTGTGAGTGGGGTCCGTGTGCCATCGGGATTGTCCCGAACCATCGCAATATGCTCTCGCTCTCGGACAAGGCAAAACCCCATAAGTTCAAACGCTTTGACAACACGCCTTTTGGGAGCATCGACTGGAAACTTGGGCATTTAGATGGCCACTCCCGCTTCTGCCACAAAGGCTTCAAGCACAGGCGACTCGATCTCAAGAACCTCCTTGCCAAAAGTCTCGATATGGGAGCGAATAGCAGACTTGACATCGGCTAACGCCCCCTCATAAGTATCACCTTCACCAACAACGATACCTTTTAAGCCAAGCGGATAGGCTACATATCCATCGGGATGCTTCTCAACTACGATTTTGAATTGTTTTATCATACTATTCTCCTTAATCTTTGATAATGACTTAACACATTAGAGATATGCGAAGTTTATGGTACCTCAATTGTATGAAATTACTTTGGAACATATCATTGTAGTATGCCGGTTTTAATATTGCCATTATAATATCGCAATTTAAGCTCATCATGTCACTTTCAATACATCGGTTTCAAGTACGGTATATTGTTTTTCATCTATGTTATGCATTCTTGTTTCAATCGCTTTCCAGAGGTTTTAGCAATGGCTTCAGCCAAATCACGCAGTATCCCTCCTCCAGCTCCAACATCACTGTGAATTTTGATTTTCGTTCCATCTGTTTTAATCACCTCTACGGTTAGTATGGGCGGAGTGCACCACACTTCAGAACGATATATGGCATGGTCAATATCATTAAATGAAATTAGGAGATTTTCATCACTCTTTAAAAGATATTGCCTTTGTATTTGTATAACCTGTTCGGACCCATCAATAATAATATTCTCTGAAGATAGATAATTATTAATAAATCCAAACGAGAATGATAGCCAAACTAACCATAAACCGGAAACTAAAGCCAATGTAATCAATAAAACGGTAATAAACTTTATATCTATGCCCGTTTTTATACGAAATTGTCTATTACGTTTCCAATCATTAATCTTTGAGATTATAGAGTATATTATGTACGTAGGAAATAAAAAGTCACATACAACAGCCGTCAGTATGAGTCCCACCACCTTTACTGATTTAATGAGCCCTGTTTGAAAAACAGTCATCTCTGGATTGGAATTGATGCACATTAAATCAGGAGAAATATATGCTATTAAAAATAGACAACCAACCAAACCGAAAACAACATTCGAAATCTTGTTGGTTTTGCAGGCATTAAGTCCTTTTTTAATCCGATCTATCATGAATATTTTCCATCCTTATATCTTTCTTGGTTGTGTATTTATGTTGAGGGGAATAGCTCTGAATCAATACTCACGAACCACGAAGTCCTCATATCCCATACTCATGTACGGAGCCTACACCTTGCGTTTTCGCATTCGGTTTGGCTGCACCAGCGCTTTGTATATGAACAGCCCACCACAAAACCGTGTGTTGATCGTGGCGGAGTTCTCTCTGTCCCATACACACTAAATCAGAACTTACCCCACATAAAACCCTCGTGACTAGGACTGCACAACACCGCAATCTAGGACAGCCCCGGTCAACAGAGTCTATATTCACCTGAAGCACTTAACGCATGATATGATCGTATCGCCTGCTTCTGTCATAGCCATAGCCATTGCCACCCCCGACTCCAGATCATCCGCTTCACAGTCGCTCTTAATGCCAACCGTGATGAAACAATCGATAAAATCCCGGTTCCCCTCGATCAGCCCTACCACCTCATCCGTGTCAAGCCCCTCGCAGACGTTATACTCCTCAATCCCGATGATC
>QMVM01000227.1 GCA_003661105.1 Methanosarcinales archaeon
CTTCCGGTTCACTCTGTGCTTCTGGTTCAGGAGAAGACTCTGGAGACTCAGATAGAGTTTCTTCCATAGATTCATCCTGTGTTGAGTCAAATTCTTCTGGTGTCATTGACATCATTTTATCGAATTCTTTATCAAAATCATCTTCAGATAGTTTTTCTACTTCAGTTGCCATTTTATGCCACCTCTACAGATTCTAATTCTTGTTTGTTGAATTCATCAATTTGACGCAATAGTTCAAGTCTTTGTTCCGGATTGTCAATACCTGTAAGGCTGGTTCCGAGTTGCTTCAGAAATCCTTCTATATATCCAATTCCAGCTACTTTTTCAACAACAATATCTCTGTCTTTTTGAACAGCCTTGTTTGTGCTTTTAAGTAATCCGCATAGTCTTTCAAATTCAAGTACAAAATATTTACCAACAACGATTCTATTAAAATCAGGGTTTTCGATTAATCTATCTAACGCTTGCTTATCCAGAACCAACTCATCAAATTCTTTAAGTGTAACTTCTATCATTTGTGGTTGTTCATCTGCTAAGATTTGTGGTGACACTTCTTGCATGTGATTCCTTTTTTTATGTAGGGCTTACGACTCAATGGAACGCCTTATATACTAGAAGTATATCATTTTTTGCTTGCTGTAGGTGTTGGTGCTACAGCCTGCTTGTCTCTTTCGAGTCCTTTTTTAGATAAATGATCAAGTCTTTTATCGTTGATTTGCCTTTCTCTTGTAATTCCATCTTCTTCATTTAAGAAGACTTGATCATCAAGATCAGCCTTAGAGTTGGTTCCTCTTGCTTTGGCTCTTTCGTTGTCAGCTTTGGCAGATTTAAGCTCCATATCTACTTGGTTCTCATTTGCTCTTGATTGTCTTTCTGCTATTTCAGATTTCAATTTTTCCATTTCTAATTTCTTCATTTCTTCAGCGAATGGATCTGGTTGTTGCTCATAATCTCTAATGTTCTTAGCAAGAGCTGGCATCTTCTTAAGATCAGCAATTTCAGATAAAAGCATCTTAGTCATATCGAACGGCAATGATTGTCCCATTGTTTGCAGCATAAATGAAAGTTCTTGTGATTTTTGCGTATCTGTTTCTGCAGTAGAAATAGTAATATCAATATCAATATTTCCTTTGATATCGTCTTTTCTTATATCAACATATTCTTCAGCAGTAATACGAACCACCTCTTCTTCATCTAAAAATTCAGATGAGTAGGAAAGCCATTTACGCAAGAGAGGTTTAATTCCATTCTCTGCAAGGTTACGAACAAGATCTATTTCTCTTTTGGCTGTAGAGTTAAGTGCACCGTTTACGGCTGTAGCTGTATTTCCCAAAGAGGAACCACCAATCCCCCCAGAGAATGATTTAACTCCTGTAAGTGCTTCAACATCATTTGACATCATGGTATAAAATTCTCCAACTGACCCAGGCAGTTGATTATAAGAACCATCCCAGAAGTCAGCAGGGGTACCATTGAATTCAAAGTCTTGACCATTCATGAACTTTTTACGGTTGATTGGGTCAAGGGCACCCATCTTAATACCTTTTTGTCCATTGTTTGATTTGGACATATTATCTATAACTCCACGAAGAATAGAAGTTTTTACTTTTTGAGGTACGGAAAGAAGCTCTGCATTCGCAACACCATTAATAGAAAAAGGCTCTGCAGACATTGCTACGGAAACAAATGGTATTTCCTTATCCGGATATGGATTGTCTTCAAGTCTAATCAATGTATTATTCACCCATGTAGCTACAATTGGTTCTGCTATACCGTCACCATTTCTATCTATATTTCCCCAATATTCAAACACTTCAAATTCTTTTCTTGCGTCATCTGTAAATTGAAAGTTTTTTGCAGTGTTTACTTCTTCATATAATGAATTGGAATCTTGAGAGGAATCTGAATTTATCTTATCAAGATTCTTATATCTTCCATCTTCTTTTAGGTTTGAAAGATTTGATCTGAATCGGTAAATAACAAATTGTGCTTTAGATATATCCCCTCTACAGGTAGGATCAACAAAAACATCAACATTGTCTACAACTTCTGCAGTAGGTCTATTTACTATTGTTGTTCGTATTTCCTGCTCTTGTAGTATAATCATTGGTTCTGGTTGTGGAATTTGATATCCTCTACGCATAGCCTCCTGAACCATCACTGGGTTCATTTCAGGCATAACAGGAGTAGGAACCATTTCTTTTGTTACTTCTTCTTTAAACTCCCATCCTGTACGAACCACAACAGTTCCTTCACGTTGAAAGACTTTAATCATTTGACTCATAAATAAATATCTATTGAATCCACGACAAAACTGATAGTTCAATAAATGCTCTGCCTGAATTGCACCTGCTTCATCTTCATACGTGATAGGATCACAATTAACAATTTCTGGAGCAGACACAAAAGGTTCAATTAGTGAAGGAAATTGCCATTCGTTTTGTTTCCGAATGTCTTGGGATACTATTGTTGAGCGTCCTTTTTTTTCGTTACCATATGGCTCTCCATTATATTCTTTAACCCATTGCATTCTTTTTACATCAAGTTCTGCCTTAAAGCTTTCCGTTGATCTAAAATCAGCTTTTAGTATATTAAGTATATCATTATTCTTCATTGATTTATTACTCATAAGTATCTCCTGTTATCGTATTATATCACGCAATCTGTTCCATTAGCTTTTCTGTTCTAGCTAATCCAAATTGGTTTTCTTTCATTGCAGACATTTTCTGCAAAGCATCTTGTTCATATACCATTTGTTCTTGTAGCTGAAACATTTGTTCAGGATATTGAAAACTTGTTTTTGACAATTGTTCTTCTGTTGGTGCGGGAGGCGTATTACTATCTCCACTTGATGACATAAATTTATTGTACATCTCCATACCTTTTTGGAGATTTTTCATAAACCCGGTTAAACTGTCAATAGTAGAACCAATCTTATCTAGGATGTCCATTGGACCAGATAGAACATCAAATACATTACTTATACTATCCATAACAGAATCAACTGCTGCATCTATCATATCTTCTGCAAATGCTTTAAGCGTATATTCTGCTGTAGTTTTTATAGTGCCTTCTTTCACCGCAGCCTCTGCTGCCGCTTTAAATGCAGCTTGGGCTGCGGCAACTATACCAAGTATAGAAGCTGCAATACCAACGATCTGAGCAACCTTACCTATGATTTTTATAAGTCCCTGTGCTGATAATCCCATTTGACTAAGAACTAAACCACCAACGGTAAGAACCAACGATGCATACCCTAGTCCAAGAGCAAGTGAAGTCATTGACATTGCTGCAGGAGCAAATGCTCCAGCAGTCCATAAAGTAACAACAATGGCAACTATAATAATTACAACTGCAAATATTTTCTCACCAATTGATGCTTCTTCTGCTTTGAAATCAGTATCTAAACAATCAGATAATAAGTTTACAAATTCATATCTCTTCATGTTATCAACTTTACTTTTTATCAATCTCCCCCTATCGAAGTATTCTCCCCATTTACTAGATTCTGACATAATTCCTATACCAGTTGATGAAGTATATAATTCATTCATCAATTTTTTCTGAATAGTATTCATGACATTGTTTTCTCTTATGTCTCTAACAAAAAGATATTTCATCTTATCTTTGAAGTTTTCAATAAAAGCACTATCTTCTGTAACTCCTTTATACGTGAATTCATATAATTGAGTTTGAGCAGAAGACGCACCAACTAATGAAAAATCATTAATATCATTTTTGTTATAAATAATTAAATTACCATTTATGTCAAATATTGGGTCTACATTTACTTCTCGTTTTCTAATGTATGAAGAATCATTCTTACTGAATATCTTTATCGACCCATCTGCATTTCTTGTTGGTTCAAAGACAGAATGAGTATCATCAAGTAGTGCAAGTGCAAAAAATCTTATATCAGAATCTTCATTATATTCAGAACCAAGCTCATGTACAGATGTTGTTGTTATAGGAGTTGAACGTCTTGAATTGACACCTTTTGGTGTTATATTTGTGTTTATATCTACTCTACCAGTGTTGTATATATGAAATGGGTGAGTATCTCTATCTTCA
>QMVM01000228.1 GCA_003661105.1 Methanosarcinales archaeon
CGGCAGGTGGTTGCACCGACTCCGCCGCCGCCAAGACCCGCGTAGGTGATCCGGATCTCGTCATCGTGCACTATGACGGATTTGATGCCCGCGGCTGCACGCGACGCCTCAAGCACGAGATCGCACTCGCCGGTCTTGCAGAGATACCTGATTGTGTTTCCGATCACCTTTGCCTCGAGCACCAGCGGGCTCTTCCGGTAATGGTGCCGCGCCCATGCAGAGCCGCCATAGCAACTGGAAAACTCGATGATCTCGACGAGACTGTTATCCGCGTTTCCGACCGCATATATCGCCTGATACGGCACATTGTAGGGATCAACGATCACTCGTATCCCCCGTTCTCTTTGAGATGCCTCAGCAATCTTCCGGACTTGCGCAACGCCTGCATGAACTTTGTGATCGGGCTGCAACCATACTCTTCTTCAGCCGTCACGTTCGCAACTATTTCGTTCCCGAAATCGATCCGCAGTTCATCATCCTTGTGAACATCTTCCGCAATCCCCGCGCATTCGATCAGCGGCAGCCCGATATCAAACCCGTTTCGGTAGACGATGCGGGCAAACGACTCTGTGATCGCACAACCCACGCCACATGCTGCTATGACCTGCGGCGCCTGCTCTCGCGATGATCCGCATCCGAAATTCGATGCCGTAACGATGATCGGGTTTTCCGCATGCTTGCTATCGGTGTAAAAATCCGGATCGATCGATTCAAAGGTGTGGACTGCGAGTTTGGAAAGATCGAGCTCGTCGTACTTGTACTTTCCCGAGATCACCTCGTCCCTGTTCGCATCCTGTGGAACTATCCGCAGCACCTTGCCGGTTATCGGTTCCAGTGTCATGATATACTGCTTCCACTCAAACCTTTTATATGTGCTGATCCGGGTGGGGTGGTGCATCCAGAACGTATTTAAATGGTTGCAGGTCTTACATAACACCAACAATGAACAGCGATATCGATCTCATCATGCGTGCCGCAGAGGCACACCATATATGGTACCGCGACTCCCTCCCGATGATCGCAAGCAACAACCTCACGAGCCAGAAGGTGCGGATGCTTGCGGCAAGCGATCTTGCTCACCGGTATGCGGAGGGCGTGGTCGGACACAGGTTTTACCAGGGTTGTAAATACATCGACGAGATCGAGGCAAAGGCGATCGAACTCGCAATGAAACTCTTTGGGGCAGAGCATGTCAATGTGCAGCCAACATCAGGCGTAGGCGCGAACATCGCTGCTTTTTTTGCAATCGCAAAGCCGGGAGACACAATCATATCACTCGATGTTCCGTATGGCGGGCACATCAGCCACGTGCAATACTCTGCTGCCGGCGTCCGGGGACTTCGCGTGATGCACCACCCATTCGATCACGAGACCATGAACATCGATCCCGACCGCATGACCGCCATGATCAGGGATGTGAAGCCGCGTATCGTGCTTCTCGGAGGAAGTCTCTTCCTGTTCCCTCATCCGGTTCGGGAGGCGGCTGATGCTGCCCGCGAAGTAGGAGCAACGCTTGTCTATGACGGCGCACATGTGCTCGGGTTAATCGCAGGAAAACGGTTTCAGGATCCGCTTCGCGAGGGCGCGGAAGTGGTTACCGGATCCACGCACAAGACATTTCCGGGACCGCAGGGCGCGATGATTATGTGCAAAGAGGAACTTTCAGACAGGATCGATGAAGCGGTCTTTCCTGGCACAGTGAGCAACCACCATCTGCACCATCTTGCAGGACTCGGGGTCTCGCTTGCAGAGATGATCGAGTTTGGCGAGGATTATGCATCTTCCGTGATCACAAACGCAAAATCGCTTGCGCAGTCCTTGTATGAGCGAGGATTTGACGTGCTTTGCGAGCCGTATGGGTTTACAGAGTCGCATCAGGTTGCAGTTGATGTAACAAAGATTGGCGGTAGCATCAGAGCCGCAACAAGACTCGAAGAGGCAAACATCATCGTAAACAAGAATCTCCTGCCCGGAGATTCGGTCAGCGTCACAGACGAGCCGTCCGGAGTCAGGATCGGGACTCAAGAACTGACCCGCATAGGGATGGGCACATCAGAGATGGATGCGATCGCTGATTTCTTCAAACGAATCGTGCTCGACTCCGAATCACCTGAAAGCGTCAGAGACGATGTGATCGAGTTGAAGAGCGGGTACCAGAAAGTCTGCTACTGCTTCGATGAGACTGATGCGTACGGTCTTCCGGACGGAATGTAAGTGTAAGTCTTGCACATCCGGCAGATCCGGACATACCAGCCACGATGCAGAGAAAGAATTTAATTAGATTCATCCGCAATCATAATCTATGTACTTTCATCTGATCGGCAACTTCAACACGAGCGCACCCGCAGGTCAGGCAGATGCAGACGTATCAGCCCTCGTAACCGAGGCAAACGAGACGTTGCTGACAAAGGGCGCGCCAGAAGGGAAGGGCGCACGAATACTCGACTTTCGGATCGAAGATCAGAAGATCAGGGTAGAGATCGAGTCGGACCAGTACGTACGCGTACACGATGCGATTCTCAGGTTGAGAAAACCTCTTGCAACCCTTCTTGGAAAGAAATACCATATAGGGATCAGGGGCATCGAGATCGAGTCTTACGTTGCGAAGATACCATCAAAAAATCCAGTCAAAGCAGAAAAAATCCCTTACGTCTCGAATATGGAGTTTGACGGCGACGAGATCACCATCGAAATGGAGATCGGTGAATCCGAGATCCGGAACAGTATACCTGATCGGATAATCACGCTCATCACGGATAAGATCACGGCAGAGGAGTATGGCGGGAAGGAAGAGCACTGGAACCTGCTCTGGGAGAGCGCGGAGAAGCCTATTCTGTCTGGCGAAGACCCGACACCGGAACTGGTCAAGCGGAACTGGGTCAAACACGGAGCATCCCGCGGGCAGTGGATATACGGTCCCGAAGCGACCAGAATCTTCCGCGCATTTGAACATATCGTGAAAAAGGAGGTTCTCGATTCTCTCGGATACCAGGAGATGATTTTCCCGAAACTCGTGACGTGGGATGTCTGGAAGAAATCAGGACATGCAAAGGGAGTTTATCCTGAGATATACTACGTCTGTCCGCCAAAGACAAGGGATCCTGACTTCTGGGAAGAGGTTTCTGACTACTACAAGGTCACTCATGAGATTCCGCTCGACCTGATCGCGGAGAAGATCGATAAGCCGATCGGAGGGCTGTGCTATGCCCAGTGCCCGCCATTCTGGCCATTCCTGCAGGGAAAGACGATTGCGGATGACGCACTTCCGCTCCGGGTATTCGACCGCTCAGGGACATCACACCGGTACGAGAGCGGCGGCATCCACGGCATCGAGCGCGTCGACGAGTTCCACAGGATCGAGATCGTCTGGATGGGGTCGCCGGAGCAGGTCGTAGAGGAGGCGGAGCGCATCCATGAGCGGTATAAGCACATCTTCGAGGAGATACTCGAACTTACGTGGCGGAAGGCATGGGTTACGCCGTGGTTCATGGCGCAGGAGGGTCTGACCGGAACCACTGGAAGCGAGGAGGTTGGGACGACCGATTACGAGTCGTTTATGCCGTACCGCGACGATTGGCTTGAGTTCCAGAACGTGAGCGTGAACGGAGACAAATATCCACTTGGATTCAACGTAAAGGCACAGAGCGGGAACGAACTGTGGAGTGGATGTTCCGGAGTCGGGCTTGAGCGCTGGGCGAGTTCGTTCTTTGCGCAGAAGGGGCTTGATTACGAGAACTGGCCAGAATCGTTCAAGGAGATCGTAGGCGAACTGCCGAAAGGTTTTGCGTTTATGTAGTGGCGGTCCGATGTCGGATCTCGCCCGGATGTTTTTGGTTTTGAGTACGTGTTTAGCTAACCACAAGATTACACGGATTTCCACAAGATTTCTATGTTAATCTCGTGTAATCTCGTGGTTTTCCCAACTCATCTAAATACATACGGTTTGAGAATTTTTAATTTGTTCTGGTCGGTTGAAAACATGACGCCAACCCGGCAAATACAAATATGATTAGATGGGTGTAATCAGTGAAATCTGTGTTAATCTGTGGCTAAAATAG
>QMVM01000229.1 GCA_003661105.1 Methanosarcinales archaeon
AAGGAATAAAGAAATGGCGAAGAGAGAAGAAGAATCAATTAGTGAACCGGATGAACCCAAACTGGAAAGATCTGAGTTCTGGATGGTAAAGATTTCTCCCTTTGGTCGAAATGACATGGCAGCCGTCAAGGAACGCCTTACCGTCGAAATAAATCATTGGGACCATCGCGCCGAGCAGCTTAAGCAACAGGAACTTGCGGGTAAGGTTAACGCGAAAATCAATTCCGGAAAGGCATGCCACCGTGCAGACGAGTTGACGTCACGTCTCCAGAAGCGCATGGAAGATCTGCAGCAGGAACGCCAGATTTCCCCACTTCCACCCAACGTCATCGGCGGCGCGATGATTGTTCCGATTGCCCTGCTCAATAAACTCACGGGCTTATCGACCACGCCTGCTCTCCAAACGAAGGAAACCAAGCACGTCGAGATGATCGCCATGAAGGCGGTGATGGAAGCCGAGCGTGAATTGGGATTCGTCCCCCGCGACGTATCAGCGGACAAGTGTGGCTACGACGTGGAGTCCCGCGATCCCGATGGCAATGCCCGACTTCGCTTCGTCGAGGTAAAGGGGCGAGCCTTGGGAGCCGATACCGTCACCATCACCAAGAACGAGATTCTTACTGCATTGAACAAACCGGAGCAATTCATCCTGGCCGTCGTGGAGGTCGATGGCGAAGAAGCGGCGAAGATCACCTATATGCGCGAGCCATTTGGTCGAGAACCCGATTTCGGCGTAACCAGCGTCAATTACAAACTGACAGATCTGCTTGCCAAAGGGGAGCAGCCGCGATGAACTGGACGCCCCAAAATGTCGATGATATCCTTAACAAGCCAGAGGGCGAAAACCTAGAATTCAAAGAAGCCCGAAATCGCTACGATTTCGAGAAACTGACTCAGTATTGCGTGGCTCTTGCCAACGAAGGCGGCGGCAAGATTATTCTCGGGGTGACCGACTCCCGACCGCGCCAAGTTGTCGGAAGCAATGCGTTCAGGCAGCCGGAACGTACACGTGCCGGTCTCAATCAACGGCTTCATCTTGGAATAACCTTTGATGAGGTATTCCATCCAAATGGCCGGGTACTGGTGTTCTACGTCCCAAGCCGTCCTGGTGGAATTGCTATCCAGTATGATGGACAGTATCTGGTTCGTGACAATGATAGTCTCGTCGGTATGCCAGGGGAGCGCTTGAGCGAAATTGTGGCGGAAGCAGGTCACGATTTTTCAGCAGACAGTTGCCCCGATCTGACGATGGATGACCTGGAAGCTCGGGCCATTGAACATTTCAGACAGCGGTGGATCAATAAAAGAGGCGATTTGGGTCTTTCGGCCTTATCCAGAGAGCAGTTACTGGCCGACATTGAAGCGGTGACAGATGACGGCGTGACCTACGCAGCACTGGTATTGTTCGGCAGCCGTGCGGCGATGCGTAAACACCTGGCGCAGGCGGAGGTCGTTTTCGAATACCGGTCGAGCAATGCCGCGGGTCCCGCGCAACAGCGCGAGGAATTCACCGAAGCATTCTTTCTGTGGTACGACCGTCTTTGGGAACTTGTAAACCTTCGGAACGACCAGCAGCATTATCAGGATGGAATGTTTGTTTTGGATGTGCCGATGTTCGGCGAACGAGCCGTTCGTGAAGCGATCCTGAACGCGGTGAGCCACCGCAATTACCAGCTTGGCGGTAATATCTTCGTCCGTCAATATCCTGATCGAATCGAGATTGACAGCCCAGGCGGCTTCCCCCGGGAGATTTCTCCTGAAAACATCCTGTACCGGCAGTCGCCGCGTAATCGCCGGATTGCGGAGATCTTTGCGAAATGCGGATTGGTTGAGCGCGCTGGTCAAGGTGTTGATTTGATGTATCGCGACGCAATCCGACAAAGCAAGCAGCATCCCGATTTCACGAAATCCGACCAGTACACAGTCAGTCTTTCCCTCGCGGGACGCATACGCAATACCGCCTTCGTGCGTTTTCTCAACCAGTTTGAGCCTGACGATCTGGACAAATTGGGAACGGATGAATGGCTGGTTCTGGACAAACTCAGCCGGGAACAGCCTGTTCCCAACGATCTACGTCCCTGTGCGGATCGCCTGATAGAGTTTGGGATGGCTATTCGAGCCGGGCGGGGTCGATTCATTTTGTCTGAGGCGTTTTATGGGATACTCGGGCGGCTGGAGACATACCGCAGACTTCGAGAGGATGAAAAACGGAAAGAAATATTGGAAAGTCGCATCACCGAGTGCGCAGTGGATGGATGCCCTGTTGGGGATCTTCTACCCCTGTTGCCGGCACTTAACCGCGATCAACTCCGTGAGCTGCTTGAAGAACTTCGAGCAGAGCAACGTGTTCATCTGCGGGGCTCGCGGCGCTGGGCGCGCTGGCATCCTGGATCTGATCCGGAAGGGGAAGAGGGATGAGCCGGAATTGTACATCACATGTCCTATACGGTTCTATGCGAGAATTCGACTGGTTTTGCACATCAAAAAGATTCCGTAAATCGCTGTAACATATTGTAATGACAAACGTTAGATTGTTAAAAACTATGCGAGTCTATGCGCCAGGGAAGAAAATAAACGAGGAATCGACCAAGGGGGAACAGCCACGATGACAGGTGTTCCGTCCTATTTCGAAGAGGTGCGTTGCCATGCATCTGGACGCTGGGACCAATTGGAACAAGACCCAGAGCTTGCAGGTCCTTGGCACCAATTGTTCAAGCAGGTCCAGATCCCACGGCATGTCGTTTCGGAGCTTCTACAGAATGCCGATGATGCTGAGGCAACCATGGCGACAGTGGATATTCAGGACGGTGATTTTATTTTTTCTCACAATGGTGAAGATTTTATTGAAGAACATTTCATATCTCTTTGTCGCTTTGGTTACTCCAACAAGCGGGCACTTCACACCATCGGTTTTCGTGGAATCGGGTTCAAGAGCACATTCAGCCTCGGCGATGAAGTTCGCCTCAATACGCCCTCATTATCTATTGCCTTCCGTCGCAAGCGCTTCACTGAACCAGTGTGGCAGACGCGAAAAGGAACGTCTGATTCCAATACTGAAATCCGTGTGGCAATTCGAGATGACTACCGCCTTCGTGAGTTGGAGAAAAACCTTGAAGACTGGACGAAGAGTCCGGCATCTTTGCTTTTTTTCCGATCCATCCGTTGCATGACCGTTCGCGGTCATGAAATCCGGTGGGAGGCGAAGTCTCCCGGGCCGATCGCAGGTTCGTACTGGATGGCACTGGCAAACGATCCTGATCGGCAGTATCTGCTCATTCAGTCGAAACCAGAGTCATTCCCCGAGGAGGCATTTGCGGAAATCCGACAGGAACGTATGGTCACCGCGGATGAAGAGGCATCCTTCCCGCCATGTAAGATTGAAATCGTTCTCGGTTTGGAAGGCCGATTGTTCGTGATTCTCCCGACGGGAGTTAAAACAGATATTCCCTTCGCATGCAATGCGCCGTTCATTCAGGACCCGGCCCGCGTAAAAATAAAGGACCCAGAAACATCACCTACAAACCGTTGGCTTCTGGAACGAGTAGGGAAGCTGGCAACGGGTGCCATGCTCGAATGGTTAGGCCACAAAGAGTTGGATGTCAAACAACGGTGTAAAGCCTACGAACTGCTTCCTGACTTGAATCGCGAGGACCATTCTATCGCTGGCAGCTGCGGGCGTATTGTCGAGGAATCGTGCGAAACCTCTCTTGTGGAGCAGCCATATCTCCTTACAGAGGACGAATCGCTTGAAAAGGTAAAAGGCTGCATTGCTCTTCCGGGCGTTCTTCTCGACGTTTGGTCTTCAGATCAGGTCGTACACCTGTTTAGCGAGGGTGCCCGCCCGATTCTCTCTCGATATGTAGGATCGGAATACCGGCGCAAGCTATCCAATTGGAACTGCTTTGACGAAATCGACAAAGAAAACGTGTTAGATAGTGCCTGAACGAAAACCCCTCTTTTTGTCATTTCGACCGTAGGGAGAAATCTTTAATGCCTGTATTTTCAGTACGATAAGATTTCTCGCTTTGCTCGAAATGACAGTTTTGGTTAGT
>QMVM01000230.1 GCA_003661105.1 Methanosarcinales archaeon
ATGTTGAACCGGACCTTTGAAGTAAGCGGGGGCAATGTGACACGCATAGACGAGATAGACGACCCGGTGGTACATCTGTACAATGAATCGGATGGATGGGTGGATGTGGCGCTGCATCACCGCTTGGATGACGGGAGCTCTATCATCTGGAGCGATGTCGGAGCCGAACTTCCGGCACTGCTTCCCGATCTCTCGATATCGGGCAAGATCAGACTCGATTCGGAGCCACACACAAAGTTCACGACAACTGTTGAGACGACGATCACGAATAGAGGCGCAGCCATCTCTGACAACTTCGATGTGGCATTCATTGTGGATGGTAAACCGCTTGGTGTGAGGACGCTGTCACCGCTCAGTCCGACGGATAATAGGACTGTCACGTTTACGTGGGAGCCGGAAGATGCTGGAGATCGCACGATCGTAATCGAGATTGATCCTGCTGGTGCGGTCGATGAACTGGATGAAAGTAATAACAATGCACAGGCAGCCGTGGTGGTGGAAGAGTCGAGAGTCATCACGATTCCTCACGATTATCCGACCGCCCAGATGGCGGTGGACAGTGCCGCTGCATATACTCTAATTTATATTAATGAAGGAGAATATAATGGCTGGCTGACGATTAAGGATAAGCATCGCATAAAGGTGATCGGCACAAATGAGAACGCAAAGCTTGTGATCCACGACGGAAACTCTGACATGATAAAGATATCAAACTCAAGCGATATCGATCTTACTGGCTTTACGGCGATGGCGAAGAGGAAAGATTGGTATGTGGATTATGTGCGGATCATTGCGGTATACGATTCCGATAACATCTCGCTTACAAATCTTGTGCTGGACCATGATTCATGGCAGGATTGTAGTTTCCTTATGCGGATTGATAACTCTGTCGACTGTGTGGTATCAGGTAACTTCATGTCGGGCAGTGGTGGAACGTCAGGTCTGTTGATCACAGCAGACAACAACACAGTCTGCAACAATACGATCGATAACTGCTGTTACGCAATCAAGGTGACCGGGACTAACAACACGATTCATTCCAACAATCTCTTTGCAAGCGCAAGGGATTCCGGCTACAATAACCACTGGAACGCAAGCAGCCCGGTAAGTTACAGGCACAATGGTACGACTTTCACAGACTACATCGGAAACTACTATGATGCGTACAGAGATCGGGATCTGGACGATAATGGCATCTGGGACTCTCCGTATAACATCAACGAGAACACAAGTGATTATCACCCCCTCCGAGAACCGTATAGGGAAGATTATATCTTAAGCATCAGATCGATCTCATTACCGAATAGACCATACGCCGAGCAGAACAACACAATCATCACGGCAATCAGCCAGAACTCACAGAGAAATACCGATGTCACTGTAGATCTTATGGTCAACAGCGAAGTTCTCGAATCAAAACACGTCAAACTGAGCAAAACAAGTGAAACAACTCTGAAATTCCACTGGACCTCAGGTAAACCGGAAATATATAACATATCCCTCGTTTCGTCCATAAACGACCCGATAACATCCTTCCGAACAATCCGATCCCTCCTCGTAAAAATACACGAGCTGCCGTATAACTGTTCAGATAACGTCACTGCAGCACTCCGGTTCCTCCGTGCGAAGCAGACTCCACAGAGCGGCAGCATCGGATCATTCTCAACATCTGCATGGGCGGTACTTGCATTCTCTGCTGCAGGAGATGACCCTGGTGCAGCACTCACTGGCTTTCTGTCGGGGCATCCTTCGCGTCCGGAGAACGAGTTCGTGCTCGCAACCTTTGAAGACTGCGCACGCACCTGTCTTGCCATAAGCACGTCCGGAGGTGCCGATCCAACGAACTTCGGGGGTATAAACTACCTCACATTGGTTAAGTCATACCATGATGGTGTCCAGTTCGACGATCCCACCTCTGTAAACGATGATGCAATGGGCATCCTCGCACTCACAGCGTGTGGCGATCCAAACGACACAGAGATCATCGATCACTCGGTTGACTACATCACATCCCATCAGAACGGAGATGGTGGCTGGAGCAAGAAGATTGGAGAGCCTACCCGGAGCGTTAATTGCAACACAACGGATGGCAACACCACCTCCAGGATCACAAGCGATCTGAGAACGACATCACTTGTCATCCAGGCACTCGTTGTGGCAGGCGAACCCCACGATTCGGATGTTATCACGAATGCCTCATCATTCCTGCGCAACAATACTGGCGTGGACGGTAATCTCTCTGACGCGGTTACGACCGCTTATGCCGTGCAGGCGATTCTTGCCATGGGTAAGAATCCTCTTGGATGGCGAAATACAAACACCAATGAAAGTGCTACACCGATCGATTATCTGCTGAGCCTACAGCAGCCGGATGGCTCATTCAACTACACCACGAACGGATCACTCTTCCCGCCGGATATCACTGCAAAGGTGGTCCCGGCACTCGCGGCATGTCCGTACCCGCCGATGGTGACGGATATCGATTCATATCCGCTTCCGGAGATAACCCCGATAGGCTATATCAATGTCCCTGAGACGATCTACGTGAATACGAGTTGCACCGTACATGGGCGTCTCAAGTGTAATGGCGGGAGGTTTAATGTTTCTCTCCTCGAGGATGGTATCCCTGCATCCGTCACAACATTGCGGTCGTTATGGTGCGACTCTGAGATTCCATTCTCTATTGAATGGACGCCTTCTGTGGACGGACTTCTCAATATAAGTATTTTTGTAGATTCGAGTAACTGTGTAGATGAAACGAATGAGACTAATAACAACCTATCCGAAAAAGTTTTTGTAAACCTCCCTGACCTCACAATCTCAAACGTATCACTTCCTAACCAGATAGTTGTGAATGCAACAAACATCATCAACACAAGCGTCTACGGAAGAACAGATGAACATTTCAATGTGACGTTTCTGGCAAACGGTAGAGAGGTTGGAAGAAGAAGACTCGCTGGTATAACGGATGCTGCCAATCTCTCTTTTGAGTGGATGCCTGACTCAACCGGAATCTACAACATCTCGTTTATCGCAGATTCGGGTGATGCGGTCAGGGAGTCGTGTGAGACAAACAACATAGCAGCAGTCGATGCAGAGGTTTTTTTCACCGATCTGGTGCCTGTTAACCTGACCCAGAGAGTGGCATTCGTGCATGCAAGAAATAACATCACAGTTGTGATCAGCGGAACCGCGGAGGGGTTTAATGTCTCGCTTGTGGAGAACGGCACCGCGGTTGCGGATGTTGCAAATATCATAAGTTACGGGCAGGAGTGTGTGGATCTCATATATACACCGGAGAGTCTTGGAAACCATACCGTGACAGTGGCAGTCGACTCAGATGATGATGTTCCGGAGACTGATGAGAGCAACAATAACATAACAGTGATCATAAACGTGACGCTGACCGATCTTGTTCCGCGGAGAGTAATTCCGGGTATTATGTATCTGAACAGGACAAACGATGTGATCATCCCGGTAAACGGAACTGCAGAAGGATTCAATGCAACGCTTATCGCGTATGCGAGAGACGCGCCCAATGGTATAATCACAATCGTCAACGAGACCGGAAATACAACCAATACCACAAACATCACTAATCCGATGATTGTGAACGCAACATACCTCGACACGTACGATAACAACAATCTCACGATTGTGTGGACTCCTTACTGGAAAGGGTGGTACGACTTGACCGTTGTTGTGGATTCGGGCAACGATGTAAACGAGACGGACGAGAGTAACAACCGCATAACCTCAGAGGTCTTTGCCGCACATAAGATCGAACTGGAACTCGTATCACCAAGAGGTGGTGTGGTTTTGAGTGGGACGCAACCTATCAAATGGAAGGCAATACACGATAGAAATCTGAGTATAGATATATCCTACAGCCCGAACTACGGGATCGACTGGATTTTGCTTGCGTCGAACCTGACGTGTGACCCTGCCCTTACCGCAAACCTCTCCGAGAACCTGATCCGGGACGGCAATGTCGATAACACAACCAACACAACCAACACAACCAACATCACA
>QMVM01000231.1 GCA_003661105.1 Methanosarcinales archaeon
CAGCAATTGCGGTTTTATAACGTGGCATACCAGGGCATATCCGCGGCAATGAAACTTGTGTTCCCCAGAGGGAAAACCATGATCTATAATGAGTTTATGGAATCGGTAGAGAAAACATATATTCCACCTGTAGAAGATGTTCTAATTGTTCACTACGACGAACAGCATCTAAAAATAAATGGAACCAGAGAATTTTCGCCTAACATTGCTTGATGATGCTACAGGTCGCCCAATTGCGGATGAACTTTACGACAACGAAGATTCGGAGACCATCAAAACCTTTCTTGCTGAGCATCTCGATCCTGACAGAGATATATTCATCGTAACTGACCTTGCTCCAGGTTATCCCGGGATTTTCGATGAAATTTTTGAAGACAATGTGACTCACCAACTATGTCTCTTACACTTGAACAAGCTTATAGCCGGCAAAATCCCTGGGAAACGCAACTATTGAGCAAGAATTGGTGAAATATCGGATGTTGAACATCTTTTACAACAGAGATGCGGAAATCAAGATGTTGGTGGAGATGGCAGCAGAGGAAGAACAATTAATTGAGCAGAAGGACCGGAAGAAGTATGAAGCATGGCTCAAAGAGAAAATAGCTTCTTTCAGGATATTTTTACAATCAAACAAAGATGAATATCCCTTATTGAGCTGTTCGGACATTCAAACACTACTGAAACACTTTCTTCCGAGACGAGATGTAACTGCCCCGGAGGTGCTGCGCCAGATGGAGGTCCGACACAGAAAACGACAATCGTCCATCGATTCTGCAAGGAAGAACCAGAAAAAGAAACGAAATGGTCATGAAGATCTCCGAAGCTAAATAATAGCAATAGGCGCGCTTCTTAGCTTTTGTGACATCAGGTTCTGGTGGGGGTAGCTGAGGCTTTCGGATATTTTTGGAGTGTCGTACTTCTTGTATGAAAATATTTGATAAAGTTCCATACATGGTATTATTTATACGTAATAAACTCGAATAGCGGTGCAGATAATATTCTTTATAAATTATATTTCATTTATTTTGAGATCGTTGTTCAGACTCGGATGTCGAATGTCAGCTAATCTGACAAAGTGGAATTAATCTCATCTAATAAAATTTGTATTTTATCAAGTCTCTTATTTTCCAACATTTACCTCCTACCTCGATTGTGGCAGAGATCTCCTCGACCTGTAGTGCCACTGGACATGCCGCTGCTGGCACAGAACAGGCATAACACCGTCCGGAGGCACAGTGTCTAAAAAACAATATCAGATGCCTTACAGCCGTATCTTCCCCTTGTGCCTCGCATAAGTCGCATAATCGACATACTCCTTATCAGCGAGCAAGTCAGAAACACTCGGCGCACCGCTCCGGATACCATCGAGCAGGTCTGTGACATTGAAGCTGAACGCATCACTTCCTGCGCCGGACCCAAACGAGGTCATGAAGATCCGGTCGCCTGCTGTTGCGATATCAAGGATCGCGGCAAGCCCGATCATGCATGATGCCGAATACGTGTTTCCGAGTGTGGTCACCGCGATTCCGGGATCGATCTGCTCGGAAGTGAAGCCGAGACTGGCTGCGACCCGCCGCGGGAACTTGCCGTTTGGTTGGTGGAACACGGCATAATCGTAATCAGTAGGCTTGGTGTCAAGCTCAGTTAGCAGTCCACGCGCAGCCGATGTTACATGTTTGAAGTACGCAGGCTCACCAGTGAATCTGCCCCCGTGTTCGGGGTATGGCATGCCTTCCCTGCGCCAGAAATCGGGCGTATCCGTGGTAAACGAGAAGGTGCCCTCGATCTCTGCGACCAGCTGATCCGGATCACTGCCGATGACATATGCAGCCCCTCCTGCGGCAGCGGTGTATTCGAGCGCATCCCCGGGCGCCCCCTGTGCGACATCAGCGCCGATGGCAAGCCCGAGATCGATCCTGCCGGATTCGACAAGACCCATGCAGGTCTGGATTCCGGCGGTTCCGGCTTTACATGCGAACTCGAAGTCCGCGACCGTGAGATTGGGTGCTGCGCCAACGGCATCAGCTACGATGGTGCCTGTTGGCTTCACAGCATAAGGATGACTCTCTGATCCGGTGTAGATTGCACCGATGCGCGACGGGTCAATACTACACCTGTTGATCGCATTCCTGGCAGATTCCACCGCAATGGTTGCCGTATCCTCATCTATAGCTGGCACCGACTTCTCTTGCACACGAAGACCGCCCGTGATGCTCTGCACATCCGCACCCCATACCTTTGCGATCTCAGACACCTTGATTCGATAACGCGGTATGTACACCCCGTAACTTATGATTCCAACTGTCATGTGGCTCACTATAATTGGTTGTGCAGAAGCGGTATTTAACGGTTCGGATTGCAAGATTTGTAAGCATCTTTGACAGATCTGCCCCGGCGTGGAACAGGTTTATTAGCTTCGGCTATTGATGTTCGCATTGCAACAGTGCAGTTTACCATCATGATGGTTATCAACACATCTAAACTTGACCGGGGGGAAGCACAGAGAACCCTCTCATCCGAACTCGACCGCCACCCCCTGATAATCCTCCTTGGTCCACAGGGAAGTGGCAAGACCACGCTTGCAATCGAACTCATCGACAGCCGGGTGGGCGCGATATTCGAAGGCAGGGTCAGGAGTTCCCAACCCGTGATACTGCTTCGGAGGGACGCAATGGATGCCATGCAGCAGATGGTGGTAGAACACAGGAAACTGCCAATAAAGGACGTGGATGGGGTCATATACGCGGACGTGAGCATGTATGATGCGCTGAAAGCCGCAATTGAAGGTGTCTTCGATGTCAGGGAACTCGGAGAGGATGCGCTGGTCTCACAGATAACAGAACTTGCCGGTGACGTTTTCGGGGTCCATGTGATCGAGGTTGTTGCCGATTCTGAGGATCTCAGGGAGCGGCGCATGAACCGGCACAAGGATGCTACGGCAAGGCTTGAGATGCTTCTTCTAAAGGAGCAGCGCTTCGGGGTGGAGTCGAACATCTGGGGAATCCAGGGCGCGAGAGTCGGGGATATTATAAGCCGGGACTCGGTTGCCCCCTACCTTTCGGGTCAAATATCCCGGACGCCGGAGGACTTCAGTCGGGCGATACCGACGAAAGGGCTAAGTCTCGAAGAATGCCTCCGGGAAATGATCAGTATCGCCAAAAACGATGAGCTGGAGTCCGGGTTTCTCGTGCTGCACCGCGAGGGTGAGCAGCAGGCGATAAGCGACATCCTGGTTGGGAGTAGAAATTCCATAATCGGGGTCACGATGCTCGAACTCTATGTAGGCTACCGGCAGAGACGGCGGAATCTACAGGATCGGCAGGTGTATGTGCCTGACATCGAGGGCACCGTGGAACTGATCCACTCCCACATGCAGGGCGACTTCCGGCTGTCAGACGCTGATTGCGGAGGTGCTGAGCGCTTCGGGATCATCGTCTCGGTCGTGGAGCCGGACGGGGGTGTGGATTCCACAAACGAGGCAAGGAAAGAAGAGTTAAGGCAGATACTGTGGTGGTGATGTGTGGCCGGGATGATATGTGGGTGGATCGAAAGATTTAAAGAAAAGGAGGAGCGACAATAGGCATACGATGATCTTATAAAATTTGATCGAGGTTCCATCGACCTACCCGAGTAATCTCCTTAGATTGAGGGACAGCGTCTATTCTGCGGACTTGTTTATAGCCGCAGTTTCCAATCTTAATCTATTTTCATGGCTTGATAAGAATCCGGCAGATCTGCAGGAAGTCTGTTCCTCATTGCAGATTGAAGAGAGACCCGCAGATGTGATGCTCACCCTTTTCAAGTCACTGGACCTGATAGAAGAAAAGGAAGGTCTATATTATCTGACTGAACTTTCAAAAGATCACCTGATCGAGCCGTCCCCATGGTTTTTGGGGCCATACATCTCATCATTAGAGGGAAGACCCACTTGCGAGGAGATGTTAAAGGTTTTAAAGACCGGCAAACCCGCAAACTGG
>QMVM01000232.1 GCA_003661105.1 Methanosarcinales archaeon
ATCGAAGAGGCGTTTGAGTACGCCGCGCGTGCGATGTTTGGCGTGATGATCGATCCTGATACCGCAGCAACCATAGAACCGGTACGAACCATCGAGATCGATCTCTCCGCTGATGACTGCAAGGATCTGCTGTACGACTTTCTTTCGGAACTACTGTACCTCTTCGAAGTCGAAGAAATCGTATTTGGCAGGTTCGATGTGGAGCAGATCGAGCAGGTAGGGGGCGGGTATCACCTCAGAGCGCATGTCTCTGGCGAACCGATCGATCGGGGGCGTCACAGGTTCGAGGTCGGTGTGAAGGCGGTCACTTTCCATGATATGAGGATTGAGCGAACCGGGGAAGGGTATGTGGTGCAGGTGCTTGTCGATACGTGAACCAGAACAAAACGACTTAAACACCCTTAACCGCCCGCGGATCCACAGCAACCCCGCGGCTTGACTCAACCATCTCGCGTCCACTCATCATCGCCCGCCCGACCCCAAATGCCATCTCACCTTCGACGATCACCTCATCCATCGGTCTGATCTGCGGGTCGGCGCTGACTACGCCGGGCGCAAGTATCGATCCTTTTGGCAGGAAATCATCGATCTCGACTCTGTAGATGTCAGGCGGCATGTTGGCAGCTCCTGCAAGTGTCGGTGCGATCGTGCCGTATCTGGTGGACGACGCAATCTGCTCACGGTCCGCGAATATCCTGAAGCCTGACCTACCTGATTTTACCCGTGCGCGATCCGGGATCAATTGTTCCCCGACACCCAGCCCGAACTGGTAGTCCGCAATCGCCCGAACCGTAGCGAGTGGGGATCTCCTGCTTCTGCCGCGTGATTGCGATGACACGATCCCGGCAACGGATTCCCGCAAGCTGGCAAGCGAATCATCCGACAGCAGACTTCCGGCGGTGGCAGCAGAGTACACAATCTCAATTCCGAGATCATGCTCAACAATCTTGCAGACATCGAAAAATCCGCCGCTGACGTGCGCTATGATGTTCTTGTACGTATGTTTCTCAAGATACGTGCGCAGGCATGTGGCTACCCACGCGGTCTCATCGAGACTCCACTCGCCGGTGACCGCGATATCGTAGTGCGCCGCAGGATACACAGTCTCAAGTTCCCTTGGAACAACACCGAGCGGCGATGTCAGTATGATCTCATGGACCTGCTGCCGGTAACCTTTGAGCGCATCGAAGAACCTTGCATGAGACTGCGACAGCGAGTATGGTTTCTTTGCTGAGCATGGCAGTATCACAAGAGTGTTAGCACCGTCATCGGGCGGAGTGAATCTGGAGAGCACGCGCTCTGCAAATCTGGTGACCTCGACGCGATTCTGAGATTCCGCGGTGTTCGCAACGAGAACGTTCTTCCGCACCGTCGGGGTGCGCTCCTCGAGATACGTGTGCTCAGAGTCCAGCAACCTGAGCACCGCCGTGAGGTATGGGCGGGATCTGCATTGCTTCTCCACATACTCCCGCAGGTGCCCATCGCGGATGCATTCGCGTACGGTTCTCAATTCTTCGCTCAACCTGGCGATGTTATGGTCTGCAAGCAGTCTGGCACGCTCTGACCGCGGGAGGCTGCGCAACTCTTCCGGAGTCCCGATCTCTGTGCAGACCGCACACGAGCACGGGAACTCACGCAGACGGTCGATCGGTCTTACACCTTCTCTTGTTAGATACATATCCTGATACCCGCGTATTATGCAAGCGGTGTCGTCAACGAGATCGATTCCGAGATAGATCAGCACAGCGAGGTTCTCTGGCGTTGCAAGCGCGGGTGCGTACACTGCAGTGTCTGGCATTGTGTTATTCTTCAGTCTCAGCACGGCATCGACAAGCGATCTTGCTTGATTCTCAAAAAGTGCCGCCGCACTGAGCACATAGAGGTCGCGACCGTCCGGTATATCTGCCTGCGCCGGATGGATCACCTCGCCGACCGCGCCATCGTGGCGGGATAACTGTGCTGATGGTGCTGATGGTGCTGATGGTGGTGATGTTGATGGTGGTGATGGTGGTTGCGCCGGGCGGTTGACGATCTCCAACGGCGCATGGGGTGGAAGCGACCTGTGCGGCAGTATCAGCAGTTTACCGGGATCTGCCGATCTTTCCGGGTCGCCGTCCCGATCCCACAGGCACCCGCAATCGATGATGCTGCCCTGATGCTTCACGAGCAACTCAGAGCGGAGGATCGCTGGCGTCCGGATTCGCGGATCCAGCATCAGTCGGCCTATCCTTGCGGCACAGTCCCGGTCAGTTACTTCGAAGTATCTGGTCATCTGAACACATCCGCCTCATATAATCTCAATACCATCTTTTACAGCCCCACTCACGATCGTGACCCCTCTGATCTTTTTCTCGAACTCTCCTGATGTAAAGAATATGAAATCAACTGGACAGTCCAGATCCCGGTAGTCATACAGTGCTATAGCTCGTTTCCAGAAATTCACTCTTCTAAAACTCTGTGAAACAATAAGCAGATCGATATCACTGTCTTTGTGAGCTTTTCCTGTAGTCCTACTGCCAAAAAATATCATTTTGGTAATATCTACCCTTTCAGACACTGTCAGAGCAAATGCTCTTAATTTACTGATTAAATATTCTTTCATTGGTTTGATGTCTTTATCTTTGTTCATATTGGAATCCCCTCTCGTTTCGAATTAAGAATGATTGGTAGCCTCCTTGTCCGGTATTGACCTTCCTCGATAGGGATTATGGAGATCACGGTATCATATAAGAAGTCTAACTGATGAATCTCTCCGGAAAACTTTTCCAATTCAGAAATGGGACTTTTCATGCCTTCTGAAAGGAGAATCAGATCGATGTCCGATCCTTCTGTGGCATCTCCTCGCGCATACGAACCGTATAAGATTAGCCCTTTCAATCGTTCTCCATAGATTCTCTGAAGTCTCTTTTTCGCCTCATCGAGAATTGGTTTGATGTTTTTTATAGTTATAGTCCTCATGATGATGCCGCTTAACCTCCTATTGTTATGTGAACTGGGGCTTTCATTTCTTCAATTTCATCGTTTGAATTGGAGTATATCGATAAGTACCTACTTTTCGGTGATGCACTGACACATCACCAAAAGGTGTCACGGTGGCATGACGTATTCCATTCTCCGCGATCGTCCATCATTCAGCTTTATGCACCTCTTCGATATATCGTTGCATGCCCTTCTTACCATAGAATTAAATTTCTGTTCATGTTTATTTCTGTTTTTATTCTTACAGTCGAGGTAGGTGATTCTTTCGGTTTGTGTATATAGGTATGCCCCAATAAATAACTTACCCGAATGCAGGCTCGATGGTGACATCCCACTTTGGCAAATTTCCCGATCTTTCAATTCTCTCTTCGCAGATTTTCATTGCCTCTTTTGTCAATTTCACTGTTCTGGTAAACTTTATCGATAAGATGAACTGCAGGATGCACACTGTTCCATGTCATGGTTTCAGCCCATCTGATAACTTTATTGACTGAGGACAAGAGTGTGCCGTTCCAATGCATCTCTAAAATTCCCCAACAACGTTCAACCAGGTTGTATTTGCTGTGATAAGGAGGATAATAAGCCAGCTGGATCTCCAATCCTGTTTTATCAGAAAATTCGATCATTCTTTTGATAAATTGTGTTCTATGGCTATGTACGTGCGGTCCATTGTCCGGATTTATGACCAACTTTCTAATATCCGCATGCCTTTCTTTATTTTCTTCCCACCATAGTTTCAAGCAGTCCCTAACAAAGTCACTGGCCTCAACAGGTGCTGAATACGATCGATCGATGATCCGTTGTTGGTTCAAATATACCAAAAGGAACCATTTTTATCTCAGGATTCATATCATGATCTGAAGCCTCTTCTGAATCTTTTTATTATTTTCTGATAACGTCGGATTGTCTTACGCAACCACAACTACCATAATGGAGAACTATCGGTCTGAAAAGTGGTTTACACCGCTAATCTGTGTCCATCTGCGTTAAT
>QMVM01000233.1 GCA_003661105.1 Methanosarcinales archaeon
CTTGCAGTCATCAGCGGAGAGATCGATCTCGATGGTTCGTACCGGTTCTATGGTTGCTGCGGTATCAGGATCGATCATCACGCCAAACATCGCACGCGCGGCGTACTCAAACGCCTCTTCGATTGTTCTTCCATGCACCCTGAACTTCACATCGGCGGGATGGTCGAGATACTCGATGTGGATATGCTACATGTCTTTATTGTATGGACTGTATAGCATGTAAAAGTTGTTTGGTCATATAATTTAACTATAGGACGATTGACTGTAGAGCTGAATCAACAATTTCGAAATAACGGTAAAAATATGTGGCGTAACCGTCTCTGGAATTGTAAAGGTTTATTATGATGTTTAACTATTTTGAATACGTGCCTGCAATTGGGGTCCCATCACTTGACTACAAAAGATTTCTGAGCGATACAGGATCGGGTTTAGTGGCTTCGGCGTCACTTGCAATTGTTATCTATATCTGTGGGACTAACGATGAATGCCATATTTCTAAATTCGTTACAGAATTATATAATTATTTTAGACCAATATTTTTACTATTAACAAACAATGCTGGAATTAGCGGTGATGTAATTATATTAACAATTGTCATATTTATTTCAATCATACTTGGGTTTACCGTCAATGCTCTCTCGTACCTGCTTCTCGACGATTTGATAGATCGGATCGTAGATAATGCGTGTTTTCAGAAAATACTCAGAATCTCGAATAGTAATAATATAAGTTATTATGGCATAGAAAAATTCAGTGATCATTTTAGTTCAATAGATGAATACTTTGGACTTAAAAATAAACTTTCTGACTGTAAACGTGACGAGAATCGAAAATACGAAAAGTGTCTTATCGAGATCAAGACTCGCTTATCGATTGAATGCCCAAATATTGTTGGAAACTGGGGGGAAGTGCATGGGGGCTATATTATGTTCAGGAATTTTGTATTCATAATACTTTTTTGTTTATTTCTTACATTTTTATCTTTTTGGGATATGTCTAATGCTTTGTCGGGGCTACTTTTTATTTTAATTGCAATTCCATTTGCAATTCCATTTTTATGGAAATTATTTCGTCCTGATGGATCATGCGATCTTCAAAAGACTTTGGGATGGATCAAGAAGATGTTAGAACGGAGGATGATTTTGGGATGGATCAAGGACATATTGTCAAAGGGATTATTTTATTCATATATTTTCAGGTATATTGCATTAGCATTCATGACCCCCCTCCTTATTGGGACTCTACCGGTTATACATAATTCATCTGGATTCTGTGGGTTGTCTACTCTTGGCTCCGGTACAATTGTAATCAGTATTATTTCTCTAAATATATTATTTTTCCTTTCAGCATTTGCTTTGACATATTATCATTATCGTATTTTTATTGCAGCCATGTACGTATCTTTAGGTAAAAAGTGGAAAAAGGAATTCACATACTTTTAAGCGCGGCTTTGATCAGTTCCCCGAGATCGAGGGGCGATCCCGACTGGAGTGCCGCGTGAACGGCAGTCTCTGCCACGCTTCTCGTGTATCCGAGCGAGACCATGCCAGCGATGGCAGCATTTGCGGTATCTGCCGGATACCCGGTATCTTCGGATATGTCTGTGATCTTGTCCTTGAGTTCGAGAACGAGCCGCTTTGCAGTCTTTGTCCCGATGCCTGGGATGCTGCTCAAGCGGTTAATATCCTCGTTGTACACGGCAGATTTAAATTCATCAAACGATATTCCGGACAGGATATTTAAGGCGACACCTGGTCCGATCCTTGATGCTCCAAGCAGCAGCCTGAAGAACTCGAGTTCTCTTGTGCTTGAGAACCCGTACAGCATGAGTGCGTCCTCCCTTACATGGAGGTGGGTGTGCAGTTGCACAGGACTTCCCGGTTCTGGCAGCGCGCTGTATGTGGACGTTGGGATGTGTAGCTCATACCCGATGCCGCCGACATCGACGACTGCGCGGTTCTGCGATTTTCTATCGAGGATTCCTGTGATGTGTGCGATCATAAACTAGTTATTCTTTATAACTTATATACTAAATATCCTTATTCTCTTTTCGGATTTGAACGAACCATGTCACAATACATTTAGAATCTTAGCCATCTGATTTTTTCAAGCAATCTCAACGAATCAGGTCGTACAGGGCTTTTGAAAGTACGTTCCGCACACCGGGATACACCAATAATAATGCCAGTATCAGTATAACCAATAAAAGAAAGATCATCTTATAAATCCCTGTAAGAACCAGACATACGAACAGAACCACTGTCAAGACACATGCGACCAGATAGAACTTCAGAATGTTTTTATCAGGCATCTTTCCCCATAGCCCACTCCGTGATGATATTTGCGCTTGTTCTTACGATAAGCACCGCTAAAATCACGGTGAGTAGCATTCCGGCAATTAATATGCAGGACAGCACAATGTCATGAGCGGTGCCTAACTCGGGCGGGATGAACGGTTCCAGCATAGCAGAAGTAAAATGTATTGCGTTGTATATACTATTATTGATGACCTCTACTGCGTTTCGGATGGGTTCGCTGGTACTCTCGATCTTACCCAGTTCCGTATATGCTATAAACGGCAGCACAGTAATAATTAATAATACAATCTGCAGTAATAATTTATTTATTGATTCCATAAAAACCCTTAAAAAATAAAAATAAGCCCGAATGACCTATTTTAATATTCTTCCTCCTTTTTCGCAACACCCTTCTCCAGTTTTTGTGCTACTTCGTTTGCTGTTGCTTCGATTTCGGCTGATATTGCCATTCCAGAGGAATACAGCGTGCATACTGCCCACAGGAATATCAATATAAGCAGAATTCCAGCGGCTCCTTCTGATATCTCAGTAAGCAGCGAACCGATGAACAGGAATGTGATGACCACTGCAAATACATATACAATGCCCTTCACAGCCTTCTGGTAATGCGCAACCTCTTCATCACTCGCGCCTTCTCTGCCAACATTGACCGCTATCAAGCCACCGATCGCATCACACAGATCCTTGATCTCGCGGGAACTGCGCCATAACAGTACCAGTACCGATATGATGGCAATCGCGCTTATGACGGTCGCCGTTGGTACCCCTGCAATATCGAACCCGTGTCCAAGCGGTATAAATACCAGTATTGCAAACAGATAAATTAAGATTGCAATACTCACATACACGACGAGTTTTGGAAAACTGTCGTATATCTCCCTTTTCGATTCTATTCTAACCTCTTCTTCAGTCATGAGACATACCTCGCGTCTTGATGGACGTGCCAGATATAAGGGCTTGTGCATGGTGAGCCAGCAATATATCGCCCACCATACAACCGCGTTGCCCCATACCTATTGATTAGTATATCAGCCACGATACTTAAAACTAACCGAGCTCCATGCGCCCGGTCGGTTGCTATGTCCATCACATACCCGAATACTGCCATATTGGCGATTTTTTCCAAGGATGGCGTCCCCGATCTGACGAGTCTCTACAGGGGATTCCTGTGATATGTGCGATCACACTTCCATCATCATTCTAACTCGCGTGTT
Source organism: Methanosarcinales archaeon (assembly GCA_003661105.1). Classification (GTDB taxonomy): domain Archaea; phylum Halobacteriota; class Methanosarcinia; order Methanosarcinales; family Methanogasteraceae; genus Methanogaster_A. Next base: position 3,533 of record QMVM01000233.1, read on the forward strand.
AATTATTTCCCTTCCGGGTTATCGAATAAAACCATGACCCTAACAATCTTATCCGGCGGTCCAATTACAACAAGTAGATCTCCGGCACATACGCGCAGGTCTCCTGCCGGATTGGATATCATCTGCGAGTTCCGGCGTACCGCAAGCACTGTGACGCCACATTTCTTCCGAAGCCCGATCTGAGCAAACGTCATCCCAACCACGGGCGCTCGCTTAAAAACCCGCAGCGTGACAATCTCGACGTCGGGAAGATGACGTTCCAAGCCCGGAAAAGATTCCGGATCTTTTGAAATGCTTCGAAGCATCTCGTAACCATCTGACCGCACAACAGCTATGAAGCTCTCGATCTCATCTCTGGGTATGAGGTATTTCACCAGAACCCGGGTGAATATCTCCACAGAGGTCTCAAACTCCTC
>QMVM01000234.1 GCA_003661105.1 Methanosarcinales archaeon
AAAAAGATCGACCCTATTAGCTGAACCTTTGCCACAGAGCCAGAAAACTCCGGGGTCACTATGTGGGAAGTTATAAGTAATCCCCAACACTCAGATAACACACAAACAGAAAGGAGGTAAAACCATGTGCAGTGTTGGCGATGTTACCAATGTTGATGTGAGCAGGCTTACTCCGAATGAGTATGAATGCCTGGATTGTAACAACAAATTCAAAGGACTCGGAAGACGCGTGACGTGCCCTTCGTGCAAATCGAGCAATGTCAAAAAGCTCAACTGATCCTGACAGCGACAGGACGGTCGCGATCGATTTCGATGAGATTCTCTACCTCTGCGGCAGGGACAGCGTGATCGGCATCGTGAAAGCAGGTGCTGGTCAGTGGTTCATCGAAACCGAGGATGACGAGATCGTGTTGTTCACAGAAGAGGATGATCTCTTCGTTGCATCCGGATTTGGCGCGGATGAGCGGATGATTGAAGGGATCAGATGCATGTTGTATCTCGTAAGGGAGATTGGCTCTCCGCTGATCGTTCTTTCGAAGAATCACCCCGCATCCGGCAGGTTGAGGATGGTTGTGTCGGCGGGCAGGGAGACCACTATCGAGTGCGGCATCACGCCCGGGACGCACCCGGAGCAGGACGTATTGTGCGGAATGGAAGAGTTTGATGGGATGCGGATCGCCGGAGTGAAGGACGGCGTACAACTGCAGAACGTCGGCCTCAGTAAGATTGATATGCGAAAATCGAGGATGTAGAAATATGGACGCAGATAGTAAAAACGGAGATAATAAAAACGGCGACGACATCACAGTCGGCGACACGGTCCGGTATGCCGGTACCGGCTCGGTCGGCAAGATAAAACGGATCCAGGAGCGGGATCACGAACTGTGGGCACGCGTCGATGGCACAGGTCTCTGGTACAAAGTAAGCACACTCGAAATTCTTGGAGAAGAGTTCGAACAGAAGGAATGGGACAAGGAACTGACACTCGAGGAATTGAAGAGAGTAGAAGCGCGCAAGATGGACAGTATCAGCAATGTTCAGCAGATACTGGAAGTGGAACTGTGCGAGACCGGTGGATGAAACCGGATATCGGCATCGTTATCCACGGTCCTGAGGTCATCGACTCTGGCGGTGCGCGCCACGTACTGGATGTGCTACAGGAACACTACACAGTCACAGCGATGCTTGGCGGGACGATGGGGCGCGCCGCTGTCCTCGACGCGGGTTTAGAGGGTGAAATCAATATCAGCAGGAGAATGGCTCTTTCCGATACGATCGATCTTCTGTCGTGGACCGATGCCGTCATACTGCTGAGTCGCGGGAAATCGCTCGATAGTGGGATTGCATTCGGGAGGATCGCTGTATCGCGCGCAAAAAAGATTCCGGTGATCCAGATCGAGTGCCAGATAAGGAATGGCGCGATCATCCCGTGGAATGGCGCGACAGAGTGGGCGGAAGCGATCGCCGGGATTATGGGTCTTCCGATCCGAACGCCGCCGCCTGCACAGAATGTCCGGCTGGTGCGCACAGGGGACGGACTTATGCACCGGCACATCCACAATGCCATGCCCGGTGAGACTATTCGGATAAACGGGATCGTTGTTGGAACCGCGGTATCGAGAGATGTCGAGATCGTTGTAGATGGCTTTCGGGTTGTTGCCATCACAGGCACAAGGATAAAGGAGCATGGCATCGAGAAACTCGGAAAAGTTAATCTTAAAAGCGCGCTTGTGAGAACCGGCTCGATCAGACGGACGCAACATGAGGCAAGGGTTGGCAGGGTCGGCGCGAAAGAGAAGAGCGGCGATCTGCGGGTTGTGCTGATCGATCACGATGCCGAAGCCACCTTCGAACTTTCGGAAGGTGCGGATATTGCGGTCACTGTTGGAGATGATACGACCGCTATTGCCGGTGACATCCTCTACCGGCTTGGCATCCCTGTAGTCGGCATCACAGACATGGATCTCGACGATGTACTCCCTGATACAAACATTCTTCCAGGGTCTGCCGTATTAAGGGTCAAACCCGGATACGATGATGTCGTTGGGGCTCTGGTGCGGGACCGGCTATTTGGCGAAACCGGGCAGATGGTGGCGCAGTCGGTTGAATCTGTGCGAGAGCAGGTGGTTGGGATTGCGGGAGCACGGCTGATCGAGGTCGTTTTGTATTGATTCGATCCCTGGCTTTCCATAAACTACACATATACATATACCACTTCCACCAACAGTTGTATTGTGTCAAGAACCAGGAAGCTCCGTTACTTGTGGCGGAGAGGGCATCAGATACAAATCTTTGTTAATGTAGCTAAAAACAGGTATTTAGCATGGCTTGAAACATGACTCCAACACCATACCTCATGATCGGCAACAGCGTCCATAATCAGGACTTGTACTATGTGACCCGGTTCCTCGCACCAGATCAATTTTTATATTTGAGATCAGGAGACGAGGAGATCCTCATGGTGCCGGAGATGGAACTCGGTCGCGCCCGCAAGGAATCGCGGATCAGCGATATCCGTACGACCGCGGATTACCGCGTAATTGAGAAACTGAAACAGTATGGGCGAGACCGCGCACAATCCAGGATCATATCAGAACTGCTGCACGACGAGGGCGCAACCGAAGTCAATGTTCCGCATAACTTCCCGGTATTCCTTGCAGATGAATTGAGAGACGACGGATTCAAGATAATCCCGGTACAGAGTCCGGTCACAGAGTTTCGATCCGTAAAGACCGGAAAAGAGATTGAATGGGTCAAAAAGGCTCAAATCTGCTGTGAAGCTGCCATGCACAGCGCAATCGATCTGATACGAAGAGCAGAGATCAGAAGAAGTGTCCTGATGGACCCGGACTCTGACCAGCCATTGACGTCCGAGCGGGTCAGGACCGTGATCGAACGTGCTCTGCTCGATTGCGGCTGCGAATCAGAAGGGACGATCGTCGCAGGCGGGAAGGGTGCAGCCGATCCGCACAATGCTGGCAGGGGCACACTGCGGGCAGACGAGAGCATCGTGATCGATATCTTTCCCCGCCTTAAAATGGAGCGGTACTACGCGGATATGACCCGCACGGTGGCGCGGGGCAGCCCATCGCGGGCACTATCTGAGATGTATGCTGCCGTGCTGGATGCGCAGACTGCCGCTCTTCGAGTGGTGCGGGAAGGGGCGTCCGGAGAAGAGGTTCATGATGCAGCTTGTGGCGTCTTTGAGGATGCCGGGTACAGAAAACTATTTATTCACTCGACAGGACACGGAGTCGGGCTTGATGTCCATGAGACGCCACATATAGGCGTCGGTGGTGAGATGCTCAAAGCAGGGAATGTAATCACCGTCGAGCCCGGGCTGTACGATCCTGATATCGGTGGTATCAGGATCGAGGACATGGTTGTGGTAACGAAATCCGGGTGCAAGAATCTTACCACGATCGGGAAGGGGTTTTTGGTTTGAGTCACCCTTGAAACATATCTCCCGCGTTGCAGCCTGAAAAGACCTCCACGAGCCCTTTATTCGTGTCTTCGATCACAAATCTCGCATTCCAGCACCTCCGCACATTCTTTTGCCGGGGGCAATCGACTGGAATGGGATGTTGTGATGGCTCTGGTCTGGTCAATCTGGTGACAGCCAAACTACAATTCCACCATCCCAGCTGCCGCCTGCAGGATCATGAGTGCGTCGAGCGAAGTTACCTGTCCGTCGCCGCTGACATCGGCTGCGTCGTCGTGTGCATCGGTGGCTGCAAGGCGAAGTGCGATCGTGGCGTCCACAGGGGAGATGATGCCGTCGCCGTTGAGGTCGCCTTTCACAGATGATGGTGGGCAGAGCGGATGATAATCGAAATTGCCGCTGCCGATGTCGTACGTTTCCTCCCCCAATCCGTCCCCGTCCGTGTCAGTACCGTTATAGTTGCTCCAGTAGTTTC
>QMVM01000235.1 GCA_003661105.1 Methanosarcinales archaeon
TCACAAATATCTCAGCCATGTTAAGCTACATGAAGATGTCAAAAGCGATAGGGCTGTCTGTGGGCAGCATAAAGGAATATCTCCTATATCTGGAGCAGGCACACCTCATATATCAACTGAACTTCTTCTCATATTCCCTGAAAACTTCACTTACCATCCAGAAACCAAGGAAAATATATTGTATAGACAATGGTCTTCGGAATGCGGCGTCCTTTAAATTCTCATCTGATGAAGGCAAACTTGCGGAAAATAGTATCTTTATTGAACTGAAGAGAAGAAACCTTGACGTATATTACTGGAAAGGCAGCAGGGAGGTGGATTTTGTTATAAAGAGGAGGGATAATATGCTGATGGGAGTTAACGTCACCTACACCGAGGTTATAGACGAAAGGGAGATTAAAGCATTGCTCGAATTTAAAGAGAACTTTGGGGAAAAGGTTTCAGAACTGATCCTGCTTACAAGGAATGTCGAGCGATTGGAAGAGGGGATAACATTCCTGTTTGGAAGTGGCTGCTTGGGCATGGTGAGTGGATGCGTGATTAGGCGGCACGGGACACCAACGCTTGCCCGCGATCGCAACGAAAGCACCAACTCCATCGGCGACAGCAACCGCGACAGTTACGCAGCCTGCCGATAAGGTGATGCCAACACCGACGAAGGCGAGACCCGCGGCGGCAAAGGCGGCTGCACTCGCGGCGGAAGGCATGCCGACAACGAAGCCTGCGAAGAGTGCGCAGGGTCTTGATACTCCGGGGGCAGAAGTTCGAAAAGTACTTAAGTGTCCCCTACAATGAATAAGTTAGATATTATGACCGAAGTAACAGGTGTAAAAAAACGGGTTTATAATGTCCTCCATGAACCGGGAAATGACTTAGTTCGGGTTGATAGAAATATTTTGGGGAATCTGATTGCGGAAATAGAAGATAAACTTGATGAATTAGAGGCAATAACAGATCCTGATTTTATGAAAGAAGTTTATACGCGGGTTGATGAGATAGATGGTGGGGAGGTAGCAGGCTTGAATGAGGCGGAGATTCTCGATCTTCTCGAAGGATGAAGTATGGCTGTATGGACGTTAAAGGCACATCCGCGCTTTGAGAGGGATTTAAAGAAATGTCATCTATGATATCTATTGAAATACCACGTGAAGTGGTACACGCGTCTCGGATGACCCATCAGGAACTGAGACATGAATTGGCAATCTCCCTGTTTCAACAGTGCAAACTCTCCTTCGGTAAGGCACGAGAGATGGCTGGCATGACCGTGTGGGCATTCCAACAGTTGTTGGCGAGCAGGGGAATTCCAGTTCATTATGACGTGGCAGATTATGAAGAAGATTTAACAACATTGAAGGAACTCGATCGAATATGAGCGTTGTAAGCAATGCTTCTCCACTTATCAACCTGGCTAGGATCGGTAAATTAGGCTTGCTTCGCCAGTTATATGGTGAACTGTTCATTCCGGAAGCGGTGTGGCATGAAGTGGTCATCGAAGGTGTAGGACTGCCCGGAGCAGTGGAAGTGAAGGCTGCAACCTGGATCAAAGTACAATCGGTCACCAACCCACTCCTGGTACGTGCGTTGCGGCAAGAACTGGATGCAGGGGAATCCGAAGCCATTGTTTTGGCGTTAGAGATGGAGTCTGAGTTGCTCCTGATGGATGAGCGCTTGGGGCGGGAAGTCGCCCGGCATTTGGGTTTGCGCTATATGGGGCTGATTGGAGTCTTTGTTGAAGCTAAGCATAATGGGATGTTGAGTGCGGTCAGGCATCACTTGGATGAGTTACGCAACGTAGCAGGCTTCCACATTCGCGATGCACTCTATGTACGCGTCTTGCAAGACGAAGGAGGGGAATCATGAGAACACGAAGAAGCGGTCTCGCGTTGTGGAAGAAATGAGCTGTTCTTATGACTTTTGTGCGGTTCTGTACGTTGAAGGGGTCCGGGAGTTTGATCGGAGTCGGTTGTGTGGTTGCGGGCGATGGCAGAGGGTGGACAAGTCGTTACGTATCTGTGGGATAAATTAAAGGGAAGTGACAGGTGGTTTGAATGGATCACAGATTAAAGCGACGAACCCTGATACACCGCCAACTCCTGCGCTGATGCTGGTAGATGACGATGGAAGCATAGATACATGCCACACACCACACCAAACCGTCCCCTCCGACACTTCGCGATCGCGATCGCGATGACGCTCGCCTGCATCCTCTTCGTGCTTGTATCTGTGGCTTAACGGGTCGCCGATGCGGATGCTCGCATACCATGCAAGGATCGTGGGGCTGTACGGGTTACCGGTGTATCCGGTGATCGTGTATCTCACACAAACAGACCACCCAGCACCGTCGGCGTGCAGATCGTACCAGCAGCCGAAACCTCTATCATCGTTTCGAGCCATAATAGACTCAAACCTGCGCCCGCGGCGGAAGGCACGGCGGCAGAGACTGCGAAGAAGGGTGCGCCCCGCTTCACCGCGACATTCGTGATCGCAGGGATGCTTGCAGTCGCTTACGCGATGATGCGGCGCAGAGGGTAGGCGGCGGCACAGGCGATGACGGAGGAAGGGAACACTTCCCTTCACTGTCTTTCTTTTTTGTGTTCGGTATCGCGTTCCGGTATGAGATGCTCGCGAATGTTGATGACCTTTACCCGGCCCCGCGTCATTTCATGATCCCTTGGTCCGACTACCTCGTGAGGATGACTCTCCTATGATCTAGGGGCTTATGCGTACCGCCGCCCAATAAAATCTCAACCGACCATGAAACTTGACGCAATCCAGTTCTTTACAAACGCATCGATCATGCTCTCGATGGTCTTCATCCCGCTTCTTGCAGAGGACCTCGGAGCCAGTTACATGCAGATAGGGATCATCCTCGGCGTATACTGTCTCTGCCTCGGCGTATCGTCATACATCTTCAGCAAGGCGGCCGATGCATGGAGTATCAAACGATTGTTGCTGGCTGGTCTTGCCTGTTCGGCAGCCGCATATCTCTTGCAGGCATGTGCAGACGATCTCCTGAGTCTCGGACTGGCGCGTGGGCTTCTCGGAATCGCCATCGGCATGTATCCTGCGGCTCTGATCATGCATGTCTACGGGATGAAACAGAGCATCAGCAAGTTCATCTCGTTCTGCGCTCTCGGATGGGCTGCGGGATTCATTGGAGCGGCACTCATTGGAGATTACGACCTGATATTCGCCGCCAGTTCCGCGCTCGTTGCTCTCTCCTTTGTAATCGCGCTGACTCTGCCGGAAGTCAAGGTAAAACGGCTGAATGTCAGTTACCTATCGCTCGACACGGTGAGAGCGAACTGGGCGATATACGTACCATTCCTGCTGAGACACGCCGGAGCCACAGCCGTATGGATGATCTTCCCGCTGTACATGACAAATCTCGAAGCAGATAAATTCTGGATCGCAACCATCTACGCAGTAAATCCGCTGATGCAGTTTTTCATGATGCGGCGGCTCGATGGGAAGGATATGGTATCGGTTGTCAAGTACGGGTATCTGATATCCGCGATCGCTTTCTTAAGTTTCATCCCGCCGACCCTATTTTATTACGTCCTGCCCGGGATGGTGCTGGTCGCTCTTTCATGGTCATTCCTGTATGTGGGATCGACCGAACTCCTGCTGCGCCGAAACGAGGATAAAGCGGCATCAGCAGGTCTGATAACAACGGTCATCAGTTTCGCATCCGTGGTAGGTTCTCTTATCGGAGGTGCTGTTTCGCAGTACCATGGGTTTGTAGCGGTGTTCGCGGTTGGAGCGATGATGTGCTTTGCCGGTTTTCTGATCTCGGCTAAGTATCTTACGCGTACCTGTTAACCGGTGGTTCTCACCACCTGCGTGGGATCGATTTAGCCACGATAAAAATAATAAAAA
>QMVM01000236.1 GCA_003661105.1 Methanosarcinales archaeon
CGGAACCGAGACCAGTTTCCTGCCAAACACCCGGCTCTCCAGCAGGAACATCGGCAGAACTCCGACGATCCCACCATCATCCCCCCTCGCAACCAGATAGCGCGGCTTGTGCCCGTAAGTCTTCAGAACGACATTCCTCCACCCGATCTGGTGATAGAACGTGGATGCATCCGACTCATAAACATAAGAATCCCACGCGCCCTCTTCCCCTGTGCGAAGTTCACCGATCTCCATTTCCCACCCCCGCCCGGCTCAGGTACATTCTACGCGCAAGCGGTAATCCGATGAAGCTTCCATGTTGCTTGAAATGCTCATCGAATGCAAATACCGCTGTTATCCCTATTCGTTTCACCAAAGCAAAACTTGTGCAGTCAGTAAAACTAAGGTTCTTATCGCAATACTGCACAAATACATCCCATGCCTTTATCTCATCACGTAGCATTACACGGATAAGATTGGCAATGGATTTGCCCCATAGTTTTTGTCCGATATCGATAGCGACCTTGTAACCCAGACGGTTTCTGACAAGAGTTATGACCGCATCTACAACATAGTTACTGGTCATCAATGGGCGGGCCAACGAGTCCTTAAACTTCGCCGCAGCACGATGATTAGCATCACTTATATCCGGAAGTGCATACCATGCACCGGTATCAACGAATATGTGGGGCACGTCTTGTCATCCCTCATAGATGTATTGGTCATGTCTACGTGAAACATCGCTGATGCCACACTCTCCAATACCAATTATGCTTGACAGTTCCTTCTTCTGCAATTCCAACAATCCCCCGTCCTCTTCCGGTAGAACTACTAAACGCATACGTCTGTGCTCAGGAAAGGGTACTTTCCGGAGAGGTTTGAATATGCAATCCTTGTAAACCGCAGCTATTGTTTCGGTCATATTTCACAGAGTTGTCCAAATCCGATTTTCATCCCATTTCACCAAGCTTCCTCTCAAACTCACCGATATCCTTCGTAGTCACGGCGAGTTTGAGCAGGTCATCCAGGAGAGAGCTGTTTCTTTCCCTGATGCGGTGTATTCGCCGGGATGACCGGTCTGGAACCGCGCCGAAACGCGCGGCAAGTGTAGAGAGAATACCCTCTTCTCTACCTATGGCTACGCCTTTCGAAAGTCCTTCTTCAAGCGTTTCCTTGTAAAACGTTGACTGTTTCAGTAATTCATCTCCTATCATTTCTTTCACCACCTCTGGGGGATATTTCAATTCTGCCAATACTCGTGCACATACATAACACTCCCTGCCCAGATAGCCATGCTCTATTGCATACTCCAGATTCCGGAGGCATTCATCGGGATCAGCATCAGCTATCAGCCACGCAAGCGGATATAACCCATAGAGTTTCTTCTCGAATATCTTTTTCGATTTGAGTTCCCACAACTTCTTCACATCCTAATTGAACGTGGTTATGTGTTATTTCTGATGGATGAAGTGTATTGGTCGTCGGCGTAACTATCTTCCGGTGTGAGATACATCACAATGGGGTACACCGGCAGCATATATTTATGCAAAATCCGTCCATAATATGAAACCATACGTACCGGCATCTTAGGATCGTGCATGGTCTGAAATTCGATGTGGGGGATAAAATCCCCTTCCTCATCAGATACTTTTGCAATAAAATCGGGTCGATGTTCCGTGGTTGGAAGAGATTCCGATATTGGTTTGAGATCCGGTTTCTTGTTGAATATCAGTGTGGTCATGTCCTCCGGAAGTTTCTGGGAGAGACATTTCATTGCAACATCGTATTTCATAGTTATTGAAATGTGTGATCCGGTGGGCGATAAACGTGACGGTGGGTCATTTGGATATGCGTCGCACCGCCACAAACTGAGATTTTTTGCAAATGTATCAGTGGGATGGTGTTGACACCCGCGAAAGACGTGACGATATAGCTGATACCTTTTGCGTCTTTCTCGTTAAATTTGAGAATAAAAACGACTCTCTGGTATCTCGCGTTGCAGTCCCACCCGAACCCTATCGGATTGACTGTCCATTCAGGTGCCAGGGTATCGGTTTTGCAGAGTTCTTCCGGTCAGTTGAAAATATAATGAACCGCTGATAAACGCTGACTGCGAAGCAGCGCCGGAGGCATGAACGCGGATTTGTTAACCGGATATCTGCGTAAATCTCGCATGCATCTGCGGTTAATAGAACTGATAGAAGAGATAGTAGTCAGAAAGCAGTGAAAAGTCACTATAATTAAGGTATTTCACATTTACTTTATTTACTGATGAGATGTGTGTGGCGGGAATTAACAAAGAACCTGAAAATGTTAGTGCCGCCGTTCAAAGTATCGCCCATGACTCATCAGCAATTATTTCGTCCACCAGTTCCGGATCAACTTTTACCACCCCTCTTAGCGACTTCGCACCCGCCGCCTTTGCATTGTTTCAATCCCCCACTTGCTCATTCTCCTGCAAATTGAGTTTTTGTAGTGATCTCAAACACGCATCCTTATATATCGCTTTTGCCCCCATGGCTGACACCAATGATTGAATTACCCTCCTAAATTTAAAAATCTTCGCCCAACCCCGAGCCTACCCCACCGTCCGCCCGTACTCTCTGACCGTCATAAACTCCCCCCCTGCCTTCTTAGCGCGCAGAATGGTCCCCTCAAGCAGTTCCGCAGCGCGCAACCCCAGATTCCTGACCTTGAGCCGCTGCCTGATGACGTCCGCAAATATATACTCAACCACATTGCCCGCCCGCCTCGCAGCCACAGCACCGGGCTTTGCATCAAGACACTCATTCGGATGGAACAGGAAAACAACAGGCTTCCGGGTCTTTGACGATTCAAAAAAAACAATCTTCTCGATGAGTTTTAGCACCAGAGGACTCACCCGCATCACTGTTCCGATATAGGGGGAGACAAACGCGGATATTGGAATCTCAAGCACATTCGACCCGCCTTTTTTGACGACAGAGTCGTAAGATGGATGATACGGCGACCGCGGCGCAATCAGCCACTTTAACTTCCGTTTTGAGCCGAAAGTGAGCGGTCCATCAAAGCGCTGGGATGCGATCGAACTGTCGGTCGTAAACCCAGTCTCTTCCAGCGCACGTATCGTGTACTCATTGATCCGCAGTGCGGGCGCTCTGAAATCATAAATTCTTCCGGAAACACCCTCTATTACATCCTTTGCCCGCTTTAACTCCAGTATCTGCTCATCGAGATCCATCAGATCAAACGCACGATCCGGAGAGTGATCATATCCATGGCAGCCGATCTCGTGCCCGTGATCAAGCACCAGTTCTACCGCCTCCGGCACCATCTCCACCATTCTTCCGGTGAAATAGAATGTGCACCGTATGTCGGTCTTTGCGTAAACGTCGAGCAGGCGGGGGAGTCCGACTTCATAGACCTCTCGTGCGGTATCAGGACTCAGCCGGTTAAGCGGAATCGAGAAGCTCTCCACGTCGTTTGTCATGAGGAAATACATGAGATTACTTTTTTGTTACGCACATCATAAGAGATGATCGTCTTCGGTGCAATCTTGATAAAATCCGGTCCAAAATCCCATAAACCATTGAATATAATTTATCTATATAGTCTCTGCAACAATGGTACTAATTTTGTAACTACTCACCTACACAGCCTGACGGGATAAACGGATTTCCTCTAAGCGCGTCCTGAATCGCATCGAGCATACGACACCCGTTCTTTCGCACGGTAGATATATACCCAGCAGAATACCATAGAACACATCTGCCCATATAGCAGTCCGAAATATGCCTGATATCTTCTGCCTCAGTATCATCATACGTACGTCCCGTTCAGCCTGGTTATTGTCAAACGGCTTAATCATTGTCGTACATAAATGCTAGCACTTCCTGTTTATACCCTTTTAACCTA
>QMVM01000237.1 GCA_003661105.1 Methanosarcinales archaeon
CTCATATAGAGAGTCAAGCTCTCCTTGTGCAAGCGGTCTAACCTGCCCTGTCGTTGCATCATACACTTGACCCACTTTCTCAGCAGCATTCTTAGTCATAGGGCGGACTACTAACTGTGTATCACTGGTGGTGTCAGCGAACAACTTATACCCATCAGTGTTGAGGGTCATCTTCAGGTCTTTGTTCTCTAAATACCAGACATTATCCCAAGCTTTCCTCCACTCATTCAGTATGTCTATCTCACCAAGGGTTGCACCGTTGGCTAGGAGGTAGGCCATGCCAGGCTGCTTCTTCTGGGCGTTAGCCTTCTGTAGAGTACGTTGGATGAACTCTTGCCTTACACTGTCAAGCTTCTTGTACGGTTCAGTGAAACCCTTGGTGGCATCAATAAGAGCTACCTCTAGGGCTGCACCTCTGTCCACTGCCTCATTAGCCCCACCAAAGATTCTGTAATCAAAGATGGAAGCTGGGTCAAACAGGTAGCGTGTTACTGAAGCCTTGCCGGGTTTAGCTCTGTTGAATACAGGGATGTAGTCAAACCAGTTCCTCCTAGTGCTCATAGCATCAGCACTGGTTATATCTGATGGGTCAAACTTGTGCTCAAAGTTAGTCTGGACGAGGTAGCTCTCCTTGCTCATTGCTAACTCTTCAGGAATCTCCTGCCCTGCTTCCTTGAAAGCTTTGATAGTGTCACGGCGAGCCAGTGCATCAGCCACAGTAGTTGGGACAAACTCATCCCCCACTTTCTGTAACAGCACAACGTCAGACTCCTCAACACCCAAGTGTCTGAGGTTAAACACAGTACGGTCTATTGCATTCTGTGGGCTTCTCCAACCACCCTTAGCTGGGCCATAGATTTCCTTAAAGACTGTCCCACTCTCTGTTGTACGCGGCTCTGAGGCCACCTTAGCACTGACACCATCTACCTTAGTGTTCATCTCACGTCGGTTGTGCATGCCTATGACATCATTGAAGCTGTCTCGGTGCATGTTCTCAATGGCAGCCAGCTCATCTTCGTTTACATATATGACACCATCACGATTCGCTGCTGCTAATACGTCTTTATCAAGGTCATGCACCCTGTTCTCCACTGAACCACCCTCAAGTGGTACTTGTGGAAGGTGGGCATCAGCAATAACCTCTTCTCTACGTGCTCCGAAGAGTGTAAGGGGCAGTTCGTCGCCTTCCCCAGCAACTACTGCTGCATATGCATCAGCAGCCTTCTGTGGGTTGGTGTCTTTGAGGGAATCCCCTGTTGAAGAGGGCTGAACCTTGCTTCTCATGAGCTTTCGCTTCACATCGTCAGCCATTGTGCCACTCATACCATAGAACTTGCGGAGTTTTCCCACTTTTGCTGATTTAGCTAAAGACTTAACAGACCAACCAAGGCCAAGGAGGTCTAATATGCTAGTCGCGTTGTCCAACACCTGCTCAGTTGTGCCATAGTGGCCACCCTCAGTAATTGTGGCGAACATATCCTTCTGCATAAGGTTGTTGTCATTGGTAAAGACAATACCGGAGGAGGAGCTAACCATGTTAGCCAACACTTTCTGGAATCTGAGTTGATCCTGTGCCCCCATCTCCAAGAAGATGTCTCTTAAACCTTTCTTAGTCTGTCCAAGGGCGAAGATGGCCTTACTAGCAGCCAGCTTATCACCACCCCTGATCTGATCCACTAGGTCAGCAGTGAACACACCCTCAGAGAATGGCACTAGGTACTCAAAGAAGTCCCCAACTACATCTAAGGAGGAGTCATCACTGCCAAACAACTCACTGTTCATGATGGCTTGCTTAGAGTTCTTGAACTCATTGAGCAGACCAACTGTTGTGGCCTCCATCACACGAGACTCTTCCTCTTCAGCGTTCTCCTCCCCGGAGTCAGCTCCTATCATCTGGGAGGCCAACATGTCCTGTGAGTTTAGCTTACCTTCCTGTAATTCCCCAACACCCACCACGAGCTTCTCAGCCTCTCTCTGGTCAACGTTAGGGTCTAGGATAAGCTTCTGCACTAAGTCTCTTGTCTGTGCTGTCAGCTCCCTCTTAGCTCCTTCTAAGGAGGTGTCAAGTGGTTGACGGTTCCCCTTCTGTAGTTCTGCTGAGATGTTAAAGAAGTCTGTGAGGGCTTCATCTGGCTTAGAGGAGATGAGTACACCCTGAGCTGCCACTGACAAGTCAGAGGGGATTGCCTCTACAACTGTCCCTGGTGTCGACTCGGCGAACTCAGAGTAGTCTGTTTCAACCTCCTCATTAAACTGACTGAAGTCTGCCATTATGGATTTAGTCCTATCTGTGGTACTCCCTCCTCAACTGGGGCTGGAGTGGTTCTCGCTGGTTTGCTGAAAGCATTAATACCACTGGACACAAGCTGTGTTGAAGCTAATGTGTTGGTTGCTCTCCTGTTGGCATCTGAGGCATCTTGTAGCTTACCACTAATATAGTCAGCACTGGCCCCTTGACTGCCAGCAAAGGCTGTCTGAGAGGCTGTCAAGGTGGACAGAGCGCTTATGCTTCCTGCTTCACTTGAGCTACCACTAGCGCCAGAGTTGCTTGATGCTGCCAGTATCTGTGCTCTCTTTATCCTCTCTTCCCTAATACGCTTCCGGGTATTCTGCGCCTCTTTAGCAGCCTCTGCTCCACGAGATGCCTTCCTTGCCTTCTTGCTGGCATGTGCTGCATCCTTTTGTTGCTCATATGAGGTTGCTGCTCCCACTGTGGTTACCACTAATGCCGCCGCACTAAGTCCCATATTATTCTCCTATGTACTTTGAGTAGGTTCTCTCGACATTATCATAACCCAAGGACTCACAGAGAGAATCAAAGGGGGCGTGTGTCTTCATTGAGACCATAACCACACTAACCCCCAACTCTCTCAGCCTGTCTTCTGCATACTGGAACATCCCAACACCCACCAAGGTTCGACGATAGCTCATATCTACAAACAAAATATCGTTGACAGCGAAGCTATGTTCCTTGTAGTGTGGGTGCATGATGACAAAGGAGATGAAGTATCCTACCAGCTTACCACCAACACGGGCTGTAACTATGTGTAGTGTTCCAGCGTCTTCCATGTCTTGGTACTTTCCGTAGTCTGGGCTTAGCTCTATCTTATCTTTGTGTAAAGCTATCTCCTCCCAATGTTTCTCTAGGAGGGGCTTTATTTCCTCCAAGCATTCGCCAAGTGTCTCTACTTTGTAGGCTGCCTTCTTATACATCTTCATTTGATCCTAGTGTTAAGCTCCAACCGAGGAGGTCTAAGTCTTTCTCTGGTTCTGATTCTAGTAGTAGTGAAACTACCTTGCCGCTGCCACGAAGTTTACTCTTTGACACTACAGTGGCAAACCCAGTGTCATATGGATCATTAACATCAACCCCAAGATACTTCCTACGATAACGATAAGCCTGAAACTGCCTACCCCACTTGCCAGCATTAGCTGAGGTAGTCCAATCCCACTGAGCACTTACTAGGCAGGACGACGGAGCAGCGAGTACCATTGGGTAGTCTGCTATGTCTTCCCCGTCTGGGACAGTTGGCTGAATAAGTCCACTCTCTGTTCTCCTGAAGTGAAAAAAGATGTAGGGTATTTGCTTGTTCCTCTGATAGTCTCCATTTCCTATGTAACCAGTTAGTAAGTGTGCTGGGGCATCAACTCCATGATAGGTCTCACCCCCCTCGTAGTATCTCCAGTCAGAGAACTCCTCATTCCAGTAATAGGCGAAGGTAGTTTTTATCGTTGGTGTTAGTGACAGTATTGATACGTAGGAGACCTCCCTAGTCACAGCCTGCCTTATTGACACAGAGTTTACTACATCTACACCAGAGTTCTGTACTTGGTCTCCATTATACTCAACCAAGTCCTC
>QMVM01000238.1 GCA_003661105.1 Methanosarcinales archaeon
CGGTCTTGACACTGTTGCTTGTGACATTTCTGTCCGACCGTAGCGGCGGCAACCGACCCACTGGACATTATGTACCCTGCCGCGGACGTGAGCCGCGACGGGCAGGTCATATCTGTAGATGCTCTCATGATACTGCAAGCCGCGGTCGGAAAGATATGACAAAATGCGAAGTACTTATCCCAAATAAGCCACATAATGGATCACCAAGAGCGATCCATCGATGCCACCACCAGCAGGGCGGAGCATTACACAAGAACAGGAGGATGTGACCACATTGGAACAATACACACGATATGAACGCGCCCGCATCATCGGCGCACGAGCGCTCCAGATCTCGCTTGGAGCACCAGTACTGATCAAACCGGACACCGGAGACCCGATTGACATAGCGCTGCGGGAACTGGAAGCGGGCATGTTGCCGATCACTGTGAAGAGAGACTGCGTGAGATGAACACCGAGATCACCGCATCAGAGATGCGCAGGGTCGATGCCAACTGTGGCGGTATCGGTTTACTTCCGCTCCAGTTGATGGAGAACGCTGGCGCATCTGTTGCATGCGCGATTCGCGCACGGTTTGAGGGAACGCAGACCAGGATCGTAGTCCTCGCAGGTACCGGCAACAACGGCGGTGATGGGTTTGTTGCGGCACGACATCTTCTGGACTATAATCCTGTGATTCTGCTGCTTGGACGCGCCCAGGACATTGCAACCGAGGAATCCCGCCGGAACTGGGCGATACTGGAGAATCTCAGTGCCAATCTCAGGGAGATTAGGGATTCATCCGAACTCTCGGAACTGGAACTGGGTGCTGACATCGTGATCGATGCCATGCTCGGCACAGGCGTGCGCGGGAACATCCGTGAGCCAGTGGCAAGCGCAATCGACCTCATAAATGAATCTTCCGCGTTTGTTCTCTCAATGGATGTCCCGTCCGGATTCAATCCTGATAACTTCGAGAAGGTAGTCCATGCAGACCTGACAATCACGAACCACCGGATTAAAGAAGGGCTTTCCGGGCATCCCGCGGTAGCAGGCGAGATCGAGGTTGCCGACATCGGCATTCCTACGCGGGCTACCCTGATTGTCGGGACAGGAGACTTGCCGCCAGCAAGGAATGCGGGATCGCACAAAGGCGACAACGGCAGGGTGCTCGTGATCGGGGGCGGTGCGTTTACAGGTGCACCCGCGCTTGCCGCGCTTGCAGCAGCACGGGCCGGTGCGGACTGGGTGACAGTAGCAGCACCAAAGAGCGTTGCAGGGACGATTGCGGGCTTCTCACCTGATTTGATCGTTCATTCATTATCTGGCAGCTATCTTACCAGCGACGACATCGATACGGTCAACACTTTGATCCGGAAGCACGACGTGACCGTTATTGGGATGGGACTTGGTCGCGAGAGTGAGACCGCTGAGGCAGTCTCCGGGATCGTCAGGTCAAATCCTGATGCGCGGTTCGTGATCGATGCAGATGCGCTCCATGCGCTCCGGATGCCGATGCCGGTACATGAGGGGGCGCTACCGATCATAACCCCACATGCCGGCGAGTTTCGGATGCTTGGAGGGATCGTGTCAGCGGATCTTGATGAGCGATGCGAACTGGTTATGGATTTTTCTGCGAGAAACCATGTTGTTACGCTGCTTAAAGGAAATATCGATATCATATCAGACGGAAGAGCTGTAAGAATCAACCGGACTGGAAATCCCGGGATGACTGTCGGCGGGACCGGTGACGTGCTCGCAGGAGTTACCGGTGCGATCTTTGCGAAGGCAGGTGCGCTTGCTGCTGCTTCGGCAGGTGCGCTTATTGCGGGGACTGCCGGCGATCTCGCGTTTCTAAAATACGGATACGGGCTGCTTGCAACCGACGTCATCGAGTGTATCCCGGATGCGATGCGCGGGTAACCGCAAGGTGCGGGTGCGCAAGGGTGCGGCTTACATCCTGATCAGGGACCTTCTTGGGAGTTGTGGGGTGTAATCGATCGCAAAGATGGTGAGACCCTAAAAATCCGGCGATATTTAAACTTTTCACCCACCTTGCCCATTGTATCAAAGACGCTCTCCAAACACGAATACGTTCTTGACTGTGCAGGAGCAAATCGGAACACAGCAATTCCGAGACTTTTTAATTTTTTCTGGGGGCTTGGATTAGGGTGAAGAAGATTAACCGCTGATTAAGGAGGGGGCGGGTAACCACCCTCTCCTTAATCGGCGACCTCTGTGGTTTTATTTCTTATTATATATTCTTTAAATTATCTTATAGATTAAACCACCGAGTACACAGAGGGACGCAGAGATTGCGAGTTTTGTGGTGAAACGGGTTGGTAGGAAGTAGTTTCAAGATGTATTGCCTTAAGTGTACAGGTTATTCGTGCGCGGGAAAAGCGTGAAAATCGCGAGATACGAGTCCTGCACCCTACGGGGGTTTAATTGTATCCCGCCACAAAACTTTCGATCAGGCACAAAACCATGAACAGAAAAACCACGATAGTATGTTCCGCGCCCGATCTGGCGAGCATGAACATCAAAGAAAACCTGCTTGCGATGCAGGACTGGGAACGCGTTGGAGATGTCTATGAATCAGACCGGTTAAGAATCGTCGAGGTCGATAAACTCCACATCTTCTGCGACCGCATCGATTCAAAACTTGAAAAGCGCGGACTTCCGACAGACCTGATCATCTTTGCGTCGAAGCACAAGAGTGATAGCAGCAAGCGATTATTCTCTGCCCATTTCACAGGAAATGTCGGCGATGCGAAATTCGGAGGGAATCCCCGCGAACTTGCGCCTGCCGCGCCGCAGTTACTGCGACCGGTGCTTCATTCGATGCGCGATCTTGCAATAGATGCTGATATCGGTTACGCTGTATCCATGGAATCGACCCACCACGGTCCGACCGCGCTCTCTGTGCCATCGATCTACATCGAGATCGGCAGCACCGAAGCCGAATGGGTCGATCCGGGCGCAGGCAGGATCGCTGCCAGCGCGATTCTGGACCTGGATCTTAATTTGGATTCTAATTTAGATAGCAATTCAAACCATGATCCGGATGAGGCAGTGCGCACGTCCGGTTATCCGGTCGCGGTTGGCTTTGGCGGGGGTCATTATGCACACAGGCAGACAAAGCTGATCTTCGAGACTGCGATCACATTTGGGCACAACTTCCCGAAGTATCAACTGGACAATCTCGACGATGGACTGATCAAAGATGCACTTCTGAAATCGAACGCAGATTTCGCATACTTCGACCGGAAGTCGATGAACGCTGCCCAGAGAAACCGCATCAGTGCGGTAATCGAGGATCTCGGGTACGAGGTTATGCGCGAGCGCGCGATAAGGGAGCAGTTCGGGCTGTGACGGTCGGCAGAGGATGAGAATGCGGGGGAAGGGATTCGAACCCTCGAATGTCTTCACAACAGGAGCTTAAATCCTGCGCCGTTGACCTGGCTTGGCAACCCCCGCAGAGGTGGGTGCTTAATCCGGTGTATTTCTACACCGCGCTTATGCAAAGTATTTTGCAATTTCTATTGCCGTTTCCCTTATATGAATGTATCAGTTTCCTATTCAAACGTTCTGTAGGTAGCAGACACGTCGTCAACCAACAACTTCGATTCGCGTTCATCCAATAAGAAACTGTAGGTATGTACAAAGAAATGGCGGAATGCCAGATGCTTCTCTCTTAAATTAGCCATATAGTTTCATCCCTTCCTCCTATATCAATCTGTTGAATAGATTATCCTGAGACTTTTTAATTTATTCTGGTCGGTTGAAAACATGGCGCCAACCCGACAAATACGGGTATTATTGTGTGGGTGTAATCAGTGAAATCGGTGTTAATCTGTGGCTAAAATAGTATCAGCC
>QMVM01000239.1 GCA_003661105.1 Methanosarcinales archaeon
AGACCTTATCGCAGACTTTGGCGGGTATGCTACTAAGGAAGACTTTATCACAGCGTACAACGCAGACGAGGTACTTCCGTTTACAGAGTTTGACGAAGAAGTTAAGGCATTACGTGCTTTAGCTCCTCAGCGTCCAACTGTAGAAGACGAGGAAGCGTAACCCTCTTATAGCCCACTATAAAACGTGGGTTATATAGAGTGTTAAGGTTAGTTTAAGCAACAGAACTCAGTTCTGAAACTTAGCCAACACTAAGCACTATTAACACTTAAGGAATGTATAAGCTAACTATGCTATAATACCTATATAACAATTAATACAAGGAAACGAAAATGTGCCAATTAGTAAAGAATATTGATAACAAGGCGAGTGCGATAGCTATTACTGTCCACTCTAAGGAAGAGAGCTATGAAGTCTTAAAGGCTATTGATAGTTTTAAAGGTGCGGTTATCGCCCACCATATTAGCGAGTTCTTTGAGGGTAACGAGACTAAAGGGTTAGAGGATATTGTAGCTAACACTAACGAGTCTTTAGACTCTCTTAAGCGTTCTTTAGTAGCTCTTAAAGACCGCCTCGCTATGAAAGCAGAAGTTAAGCGGTTACGTGAGGTAGCCCAAGCAGAGGAGCAGAAAGCCCAAGACGATAAAGACCGCAAGGTAGCTCAGAATAAACAGATTAAGTTAGACCGCTTAGATAAGCAGATTGACGAGACTAGCGAGAAAGTTATCGCACAAGGGTTAGGCGGTGGAGCAACTACCATTAAGGAGAAAGTGGAGATTTTAGATAAGGTAGAGCCTACCGCAACCACTAAAGAGGTTAAGGCAGAACGTGAGAAGTATTTAATTATTACCGCTCTTAAGAAAGCCCACCCAAGCATGAACGAGTGGACACGTAACGAGGCTATTTTAGCTAGTCGTATCGGTGGATTACGTGGGAACGTAGCTCATAAAGAAGTAGCTGAACTTATCGACCCTACCACCGCAGAGGTGGCGGAGTTACGCTTAAGTATCTTAACTAAGAAGAAAGAAGCTAACCAAGCTCACGCAGATAATGCAGAGCGTGACGAGGTAGGCGGTGCATTAGAGACACATAAGACAGAGGCTTATAAGGAAGCTATGGAGTCTATCGAGGTAGAGGCAGAAGAAGCAAATAAGGCAGATAAACAGGCTATGTTTGATAACTTTCCGTTACCTACTGAACGCTTTAACATTCCTAAAGGTCGCTTGAAAGCTAAAGACCGCAACGATATTATTCAAGCCTTATTCGGTTTAGGTCTTACAGAAGATAACCTTAAGCAGTTAGGAAAGGAGTTAGTTAAGAAGTATAACTAGTTTGATAGAGGGCTATAACACATAGCTCTTTATTCAGCCTAGCTGAAGTGTGACGACTTAAACGTACATTATAGAGTGGCTTACTTATCAGCCTACAAGGACAAATTATGATTACAGTAAACGGAAAGCATAAAGTAAATGCAGAGTTAGCTAAAGAGCTTTTAGATACGTGGGATAACTCACTTAACCGCCAAGTTATTAGCTCTAAAGTAGATAAGTACGCTACGGATATGTTAACGGGTGCATGGCACTATAACGGAGACTCTATTCGTGTTACTACTAGCGGTAAGTTAGTAGATGGACAGCACCGCTTAATGGCTATTATGGTTAATGATACTCCACAAGACTTATACTTTATTTTAGACTTAGAGGAAGAGGTAGCCGAGGGAGTAGCTATTTTTGAAGTTATCGACCAAGCCACACGTAAGCCTTACGAGGTATTAAAGGTAGCTCACAAAGAGGTATTATATCCTCAGCAAGTAGTTAACCTTATGAAGAAATTAAGTCTCTTTAATGACTGTAATATCTTAGCACCTCAACCACGTTTAGGTAACAAAGACGTGTTAGAGTTTGCAGAACACCACCAACCGCTTAAGCGTTTAGATGATGCCGTAGAGCGTGGCTTATTACTTTCTAAGCGTGGAGATACTATTTTAGATAAGAATGATAGTGCATTATTAGCTATTACTTTAGGTACGTGTGATAAGGGTAACGAGTTCTTAGAGACTTTAGCCTCTCTTACTGTATTTGAGGGTACTGTATATAATAAAGGACATGAGGTAGAGTTAACCGACCCTATCGCTAACCTCTCTAAAGTTCTTAAGGCTATGAAGTTATCTAAGCTTAAGGGAGCTAATGAGTTCAAGGCGAAAATGAAGCAAATCTTTAAGGCTTACGACTTATACCTTAATGACGAGAAAGTAGCCGAGGGCTATGTATATGGCGGTAAAGATATTGTATATCCTACCGACTATCAATTCTATACACTTTAGTCTTATAGGTGGCTCTTAACCGAGCCTCCGTTAAGGTTAAATACCTAATACATAATACAAGGAACGATAATGGATGATAAAGAATTAAAGGTAGGTACTAACTTAGTTATGCTTATCAAAGGTATCGAAGTAGTAACCCTTAGTGAAGATAACATGATGTTTTACTATAAGGGCTTAGAGTATAACTTTAACGACTTAGCCACTTTAGTTGAGTGGTATGTTGAGGCGGTAGAATAATGACTATCTTAACACAAGGAGACTCTATTAAGAGTCAATATGACGATTTACAGGTAACTAGAGCTATTGATAATAAGATAGCTAAAGTTCGTATGGATAGGAAGTTGCCTAGTAAGTACCCTTTAGAGGTGTTGAGCCTCTTAGTTGTACTAACTAACTTAGCTAATGAAGACTTTAAGGCACTAGCGGACTTTCAGAAAAGGAGAGCATAATGAATAGAGAACTATTTAAGGTAGAGACAGCAGTAACTAATATAGTTAACCCGCACCACTCCGAGGAAGCTATAGAGAAAGCTATGACCTTTACTCTTTGGAGTTGGTATGATGTTATGACTGCCTTTAGAGAGGTGGGCTATGACCCAACCGAGGAAGAGGAGCAACGTATTAAGAGGGCTTTATTCACTAAGAAGCTTAAGCATATTCTTAAGGAGAGATACTAATGATGTATATAATAGTATTCTTACTATTAGATTGGATATTATTCAGTGGAGCTATAACTAAGTTACTATTTGACTTATTCTTATACCTCTTTTTACTAGCGTTAGCTCTAGGAGCATTAACGCTTATTATAGGAGCATTAACTAGATGAACTTACACACATTCAAGGCACACAAACAAGGTATTAGCGAGAACATGAAAGCTAACCTAATACACGCTAAAGCAACTAACAACCTAAACGCACCTGATTACTGCTTTACGAAGCAATACGAGACTATAGAGATACACAAGAGCATAGAGGGCGAAGACCTACTACACCAACTAGAGAGAGTAGTCAATCTAGCTAAACGTGGTACACTAAAGGCTAGAGGTAGAACTAAGCAAGAGGGTAGATACGATATGTATAACTCTATAGATTACACAGTAACCACGAAGCACTTTAGAACAGCTATACATGATGACCAAGTTGAAGAGGTTATGAAAGAGTTAGTTAAGAAGGCTATGGGACTAAGAAGCTATGACTACCTAAACTGTCAAGTAATGGCTATATATAAGAGAGGCGAGATAACATGGCAAGAGGCTACACAAGCACACAAGGAGGATTGTAACCTATGATACAGGCACTAACACATACTATAAAGAAGCTCAAAGGCAAGGAAGACTTTAGAAGTCAAGAGCTAAGAGCCACTAAGCTAAGAGAGCTTAAGGAAGTTCTAAAGCTAGAGACTCTTAACCTAACAGACGAGCTATATAATGACAAGATTAGCTTACCTAAGTATCTACTCAAAGTAGAGAAGCTATACAGTACACTAAAGGATACCCAATGATTAATGACGAGAAGCTATATAATGACTA